>JANOPU010000129.1:0-41119 GCA_031422055.1 Ferruginibacter sp. | reverse complement strand
TATTTTTTAAACTAATCTGTGAATCTGTGGCAATATTTATTCATAACTTAGGGTTCTAAATTTTTTTTTTATGTCTATAGCATCTCCCTTCAATTTAAAAAAATGGATCGATGAACATCGTGATATGTTAAAACCTCCGGTAGGCAATCAATGTATTTACAAAGACGCAGAAAATTTTATTGTAATGGTTGTGGGCGGACCGAATGCACGCAAAGACTATCATTATAATGAAACCGAGGAATTGTATTACCAGGTTGAAGGTGATATTGTAGTGAAGATCATAGATAATGGAGTTCAAAGGGATATCCATATCAATGAAGGCGATATGTTTTTACTACCACCCAAAACGCCCCATTCACCTCAGCGAGGGCCAAATACTGTTGGCCTTGTAATAGAAAAAGTAAGAGAAACGGAGGATGATGGTTTTTTATGGTATTGTGAAAACTGCGGTGAAAAATTGTATGAAGAGCATTTGCATGTTTCGGATATCGTTAAGCAATTGCCACCAGTTATGGAAGGTTTTTATGCAGATGTAAATAAACGGACTTGCAGTAAATGTGGTTCAGTAATGGCACCACCAATTAAAAAAGGGTAATAAATCGTTTCTCGTTTCTGATTTCTCGCTGTTTCGTTTCTCGTTTTTTTGAATTGGAGACTTCAATAAATAATACCGAATCTCAAATTGGTAGAGACTTAACGAGAAACAAGAAACGAGAAACGTTTTTAATATGAAAATAGACATACACACCCACATCATGCCTGATAAAATGCCCAACTGGGTTAAAAAATTCGGATATGGAGAATTTATACATCTCGAACACAGGAATTGCAAGGCATGTATGATGAAGGGGGATAAATTATTCAGGGAAGTAGATGATAATTGTTTTGATGCAACTGTGCGTTTAAAGGAAATGGACGAAACCGATGTAAATATCCAGGTATTGTCTACAATTCCGGTGCTTTTCAATTATTGGGCAAAACCTTCAGATTGTCTGGAAACTTCGCGGTTTTTAAATGATCATATTGCAGATATAGTTTCAAAGAACTCAAAACGATTTATTGGTATTGGAACTGTGCCAATGCATGATTCAGCTTTGGCCATACAGGAAATGGAACGTTGTAAAAATGAATTAAAAATGCCGGGCCTGGAGATAGGAAGTAATATCAATGGAATAAATTTAAGTGATCCTCAATTTTTTCCTTTTTATGAAGCCGCTGAAAAACTGGGTTGCTCTTTATTTGTTCATCCCTGGGAAATGATGGGAGAAGGTCAAATGCAAAAATATTGGCTGCCATGGCTGGTTGGAATGCCTGCAGAAACCTCCCGTGCAATTTGTTCAATGATTTTTGGTGGTGTTTTTGAAAAATTTCCAAAATTAAAAATCGCCTTTGCACATGGTGGCGGATCGTTTCCAATAACGATCGGGAGAATTGAACATGGGTTTAATGTCAGGCCTGATCTGGTTGCTGTTGACAATGAAATCAATCCCCGAAATTATATTGGTAAATTCTGGATCGATAGTTTGGTTCATGATGAAAAAGCTATGCAGTTCATTATTGATGTAATGGGAGATGACAAGATCTGCCTTGGAAGCGATTACCCTTTTCCATTAGGAGAACATCATCCGGGGAAGTTGATACAGTCTATGAATTTTCCACAAGCACTTTCTGATAAATTGAATTATAAAAATGCTGGTGATTGGTTATCGCTGCAAGAGAGCCTTTAGCTATTAGCCTTTAGCTGTTAGTAGTAATTTCAACTCATTGCTTTTTCTACAATTGGTTCTAAATATTTTTTTATTTGCACAAATCTTTTCACTTGCAGGATCATCCTCCCCTCTCTTTCGGAGAGGGGCTGGGGGTGAGGTCAACCTGCCCCTGTTAAATCTTTGTTAGCACACAATAAAAGGCCTGTAATTTGCTTTCTCCTATAAGTTATTTCCTTTTTCATATTAAATAAGGCACTATTCAGTAATTGTACATTGGAATTTTATTTCTTCATTAAAATTGCATCCAATGTTTACAACAAAAATTACTTGTACGGCTCTATTATCTTTTACATTTATCATTTCCAATGTTGGGCTTGCTCAAAAAAATAGTTTGCCAAAATATGAGGCGGGTATAAACATTGGTGCTTATATCTACCAGGGCGATCTTACACCACATCGTTTTGGTTCAATTGAAACCATTCAACCGGGCATTGGAATTTCAGGTACACGTATCATCAGCAGTGCATTCTCTGCAAGATTATTATTCAACATGGCAAGACTGGCAGGGGATGAATCCATATATAAATATCCGGAATGGAGGCAGCAACGTAATTTTTCATTTACAGCATCGGTAAAAGAATTAAGCCTTTCATTGCATTGGAATGTCTTTGGAACCAATTACAAAGATGCAAAATATGAGCCTTATATTTTTGCAGGAGCGGGTGCCTCTTTTGTAAATATTGCCCGTAATTATAGTAAAGTAAACCTGGCATATTTTGGAGAAATATCTGATGTGCAGAATGGATTGATCATTGATGGAGCAACTCCAACTCCAAGAGTAATACCTGTATTACCAGTAGGTGCCGGGATTCGGTATCATATTTCAGACCGGGTCGTATTGAACCTGGAAGGGTCATATCGGCTAATGCGCACCGATTACCTGGATGGTTTTAGTAAATCAGCAAATCCCGGATATAAAGATCATTATTCCAGTATAACAATTGGGGCTTCATATAAATTTGGAAATAAAGAAAAGTATGGATGCCCGGTGGCTAATTAGGAATTGCACGAAGACACTAATGCTCGAAGCAGCACAAAGAAAAATATAATCAGCTAGCCTTCGTGCAACTTGGTGATTTTTTGTCTTTGTGGCAAAAAACTATTCATTAAAGAGATTGGGATAATCAGTAATGATACCATCAACACCTAATGACTTTAATCGATCAATTTCTTTTTTATCATTCACAGTCCATGGAATTACTTTTCTTTTATGGGAATGCCATCCATTTAAAAGTTCTTTTGTAACCAGTGAATAATGTGGACTTAGGATATTGGGCATAAATCTCATTGCTTTTATTTTATTCCCAATGCTTGCCCCATCTGTTTCTTCAATCAGCAATGCAGTTAGCATGTATGGATAGGTTTCATGAAGATATTTTAATGTGCGTGGGTCAAATGATTGAATGATCACATGATCTTCCATTTGATTTTCTTTGATCACTTTCATTAAACCCTCTACAAACTCAGCGGGTTTGGGATGGTAAGCGCCATCTGTTTCAGGAGTTGTTTTAGTTTCAATATTAAAGAAGGGAAACGGTCTTCTTCTAGTCATCATATCTTTTTTCACAGCTTCAAATACATCTGCAAGTAATGGCTTTGTTACTTTCATTTTCTCCTGTTTTGGAAATCTTGGATGCGGTTTCATTCCTATATCATATTGTTGCACTTCCCCGTAATTCATTTCATAGATATTAAAACTTTTTTCCTCTTTTTCATCTATAAATGTGCCATCCGGTTTTGTTGTTATTTCATGATTAAAGAATGGTTCATGTGATAATATCACTTTACCATCTTTTGTAAATACAACATCCATTTCCAGCGTTGTTACACCCATACCAATTGCATTTAACATGGCAGGTATCGTGTTTTCAGGCATCAATCCCCTGCAACCACGGTGCCCTTGTTTGTCGAAAACTCCCGAATTGCCTGAAGGGTTGGGTGTTAACTTTTCGCTTTGTTCAGTCATTTTTTTTGGATGGTTACATGCAAGCAGGATGATGGAGAAAAGTATTATTTTGGAGAAAATATGCATAATTAAATTGTAGAAATTTGGGCTAAAGCCCATTATCAATCTGTTAATGAATTGCCCCGGCCTTAAGGCTGTTTTGTATTACACCTGAATTGTCCCGGTCTTAAGGCCTGGGCAATTCATTAAACCAATATCTCCTGTATCTCTGTTGCTGCCATATTCGCATTTCTCATTGCTATTCCGCGGGCTGCATTCCCCGCAAATTCTATAAATGCCGCTTTACTGATCTCATCATCACTTACCATTACCGGAACACCAACATCACCACCTTCGCGTATATTTTGAACTAGTGGTATCTGTCCAAGGAATGGGATATCAAATTCTTCTGCAAGGTTTTTGCCGCCATCTTTTCCGAATATATAATATTTATTTTCCGGCAATTCATCCGGAGTAAAATAGCTCATATTCTCAACAAGGCCTATTACCGGTACTTTTAGTTGCGCCTGTGAAAACATTGCAATGCCTTTCTTAGCGTCTGCCAGTGCAACAAGCTGGGGTGTAGTCACCACAATTACACCTGTAACCGGAACAGTTTGCACCATGGTTAAATGAATATCACCGGTTCCGGGTGGCATGTCAATAATTAAATAATCAAGTTCACCCCAATCTACTTCAGTAACAAATTGCCTGATTGCACTGCTAACCATTGGGCCACGCCAGATTACAGCTTGTTTTTCATCGATCAATAAACCGATACTCATAACTTTAATACCAAATTTTTCAATAGGAACAATCAGGCCTTTTTCACCATTATCTTTCATCAATGGCCTTTCGCCCCTGATGCCAAACATAATGTGCTGACTTGGCCCATAAATATCTGCATCCATCAATCCGATTTTTGCTCCGCCAGCACTTAATGCAAGTGCCAGGTTTGCTGCCACTGTACTTTTTCCTACGCCGCCTTTTCCACTAACTATAGCAATGATATTTTTTACACCACCCAGAATAGTTTTACCATCAAGCCTATTGCTGCTGGTGTTGCTGGTAAAATTAACGGTAACCTCTGCATCTTTATTCACCAGTATTTTAATGGCATTGATACAAGCATTCTTGATCATGTCTTTTAATGGACATGCAGGTGTTGTAAGTACAACTGTAAATGATACATTTAGTCCATCCACTTTAATATCTTTAACCATGTTGAGTGTTACAAGATCTTTTCCAAGGTCAGGTTCCTGTACATTACCAAGTGCTTTCTGTATATCTTCGTAATTCATCGTTCAATTATTTGTTAAAAAACATTTTTCAACTGCTAAATTAAACATTGAAGCCCTTACTTTGTTTATCATTTAAGAAATGTTGTTATTTTTGGTAGCAAACATTTGAACATTATTTATACATTCTAACACTTGGGTATCGCTCATTTCATCAATTAATTGAGTCATATTAAAAACAAATAATATCAGCTGCCAGAAAATGATTATTTTTTTACGATACATACTCATAATTTGTTTTATTTTTCCTTTTTCTTCTAAAGCCCAGTTCGAAAGTTTTAAAGATTCTGTGGTACAGCTTTATGGAGTAGTAATGACAGCAGACAGCCTGAAGGGGATCCCGGCAGTAAGTATAGTTGTGAAAGGGCAAAACAGGGGAACAATAACAAGTGAGAGGGGTGTTTTTAGTATTGTGGTCATTAAAGGTGATAAAGTTGAATTTTCAAGTATCGGCTACAAATCGCAGTTAATAAATATACCAATTGATCTTCAGGGAAATCAACATAGTATCATACAATTAATGGTAAATGATACCGTTTTTTTACCTGCAACTATTATTAAACCCCGTATCAGCAGAGAACAGTTTGAAAGGGATTTTTCCAATACAATGGTTCCGGATGATGATATTTCAATAGCCCGTAACAATACCAATGCCGATACCCGTCGTTTGCTAATGGCATCTTTACCATCAGATGGCAGGGAAGCTTCCAACCAATACCTCCGGCAAAGTGCCAATAAATTGTACTACTCAGGGCAGATAGCTCCACAAAATATATTTAATCCTTTTGCCTGGAATGAATTTATAAAAGCCTGGAAAAGGGGAGATTATAAGAAAAAGAAATCATAGACAGAATTTTATTTTCTAAATTACTTTTTTATTATATCTATTCACACTTACATTTGTATATGAGAATTTTTATAATAGGCTTTATGGGCACAGGGAAATCTCACTGGGGTGAACAGTGGGCTAAGGAATTTAAAATGGAATTCTTTGACATCGATTCGCTTATCGAAAAAGAAGAACAAGCATCGGTAGTTGATATTTTTGAAAAAGCCGGTGAAGATTATTTCCGGGTTAAAGAAGCCAGCAAATTAAGGGATCTTTTACATAATGAAAACTGTATAATTTCATGTGGAGGCGGTGCTCCTTGTTTTTATGATAACATGGGCCTGATGAATGAAAGTGGAACAACAGTTTACTTAACCGCTTCTCCACAATACATTTTAGAAAAAGTACTTTTAGAAAAAGAAAAAAGACCCATAATTAAACATATCAATGAAGCAGAATTATTATTCTTTATTGAACAAAAACTTAAAGAAAGATTTCCGTTTTACTGCCAGGCAAAAATCACATTAAATGCTGAAACTTTGAATACTGATAGTTTACATTCGGTGATATCATCTGCAAAATAGAAAGTGTATAATTTTGAATCTTCATTCCACTTTCAAAAAACGCTCATTCACAAAGTATCATATTGAAAAGACAATTATGCACAAAAGTTTTTTAAGGGCTGCAGCTATATTCGGATTATTGGCAGTTGTATCAGGAGCATTCGCAGCGCATGCTTTAAAGGGAATGATAAGCGATAATTCTATAGCTACTTTTGAAACAGCTGTTCGTTACCAGTTTTATCATGTATTTGCATTGATTGCTGTTGCAGTATTATACAAAGACTTTCAAACGGATCAACTGATCTGGGCAGGGCGTTTTTTTATTGCAGGCATACTTGTATTCAGTGGTTCACTATATATCCTGGCAATATTACAGGCTTCTGTAAAACCAGGGTATAAATGGATTGGAGCCATTACACCTTTTGGCGGGCTTTGTTTTATAACAGGCTGGGTTCTGCTGTTTCTTTCTTTTTTCAGAAAAAATTAAAACTTTTTTTATCCGGTTCTATGAATGGGATAGTAATTTTTTTTTTACATATTTGATTCATGGGTTGTCGAATTCGAAAAACAATCAAATTGCCTGGCATCAATTTTGCAAATGCACCATAAAAAAGGGAAGATATCACTGTTACAAAAAAATATTTCTCAAAACAGGCAGTTTACTATCAAACCTACTTAAATTCGTTAAAACATCTTATCGTTATCTTTCCAGCAAAAGGGGAATTTATTTATTCAGGGATCTATTCCAATAATGAGTTTCTTCTGCCATTAGATAACAATATGATTTTATATCTTTGCTACCGATGGCCAATAAAACAAAATCGCAAAAAACCAAATCGGAACCTGCCGGTTCTGATACACTTAAACAAGAAAAAGAAGTTAAGGTCAATGTAAAACAATTGCTTAAAGATGAACGGACTCACAAAATTGCAGGAAGCATTTGCTTATTAATTGCAATCTTTTTGTTCATTGCATTTACGTCTTATTTGTTTACATGGGATGAAGACCAGGACAAAGTATTTCAGCAAGGATACCGTTTACTATTTGGCACAGATGTAAAAGTAGCTAACCTCATGGGTACTTTTGGTGCATTTATTTCTCACTTTTTTATTTACAAGGGATTTGGCATTGTATCCTATCTTATCTGTACATTGTTTTTTGTTATTGGGGTCAATCTGTTTTTTGGAAAAAAAGTTTTTTCAATTGTTAAGAATTTAAAGTACCTCATCATCGGTTTACCATTGATCAGTATTACTGCTTCTGTAATCATGAATGAAAATGCATTTCCATGGGGCGGAGCGGTAGGTGATATGGGTAAGGACTGGATGTTTAAAACAATGGGAAAGATTGGTACCATCGGGATCATTGCAATTTCAGTTTTAGCCTATATCATCTGGCGTTTTAATCCTGATTTTAAAAACATTGCAAAGACCAAAGTAACAAATAATGCTGAATCTTTGTCTGACGAAGCAATCAGCACAGCAAAAGAAGAATGGCCGGATGAAGAAGGAGTGATAGACTTATCACTAAAAGGTAATTCAATGAAAGGCAATGCAGGTATAATGAATATACCTGAACAGGAAAATCCTGGCTTGAATCATGAACTGGGTATAGTAGAAAAGGATGATGTTAAAATACCTGAACTTGTTATTCCAGAAAAAATTCCGGAAATAGTTGTTCCGCAAAAGAGCAAACCGCTGTCTAATATTCCTGTTGGCCTGGAACTCGAAATAAAAACAGCAGAAGAGAAACCGGCAGAAAAGGCCATGACGGCTGAAAAAGTACAGCAATTAAAACCATATGACCCGGTGCTGGATCTTCGTGACTATAAATATCCATCGCTCGATCTGCTGGAAAATCATGGAAGTGAAAAAATTGTTCAGGATGCCACAGAACTGGAAAACAACAAGAACCAGATCATTAATACCCTGAAAAATTATGACATACATATTCAGCGAATATCTGCTACCGTTGGCCCCACAGTAACTTTATACGAAATTATCCCTGCTGCGGGCGTACGTATTTCAAGGATTAAAAATCTGGAAGATGATATAGCGCTCAGCCTGGCTGCACTTGGTATACGTATCATTGCACCCATACCCGGAAAAGGAACTATTGGTATAGAAGTACCCAATGCAAAAAAGACATTGGTGAGCATGAAGACATTATTATCTTCTGAAAGGTTTATGAAAAATCAATTTTCATTACCTATCGCAATTGGAAAAAAGATCGACAATGAAAATTTTATAGTTGACCTTACCAATATGCCTCACTTGCTGATGGCAGGAGCTACCGGACAAGGGAAATCGGTCGGGTTAAATGCCATATTGGTTTCATTGCTTTATTCGAAGCATCCCTCTCAACTTAAATTTGTATTGGTTGATCCCAAAAAAGTAGAGTTAAGTATTTACCGCACTATTGAAAAACATTTTCTTGCCAAGCTTCCGGGTGAGGAAGATGCCATCATTACCGATACAAAAAAAGTTATTCATACCCTTAATGCCATGTGTATTGAAATGGATAACCGCTACGACCTGTTGAAAGAAGCCGGCTGCAGGAATATCAGGGAATACAACGAAAAATTCATTGCCCGAAAGTTAAGCCCCGAAAAGGGCCACCAGTTCCTGCCTTTTATTGTATTGGTTGTAGATGAATTTGCTGATCTTATTATGACAGCAGGTAAAGAAGTAGAAATGCCAATAGCACGTTTGGCACAGTTGGCCAGAGCCATTGGAATTCACCTCATCATTGCTACACAAAGGCCATCGGTAAATATTATTACCGGAACGATCAAAGCAAATTTCCCGGCACGTATAGCATTTAAAGTAAGCAGCAAAATAGACAGCCGAACCATATTAGATGCCGGTGGAGCAGAGCAACTGATTGGCAAAGGAGATATGCTCATCAGTTATAACGGAGAAATTGTTCGGTTACAATGCGCTTTTGTTGATACGCCGGAAGTTGATAAGATAGTAGACTTTATTGGTGCTCAGCGTGGTTACCCCGATGCATTCCTATTACCGGAATATATTGACGAAAAGGAAATGGAAGGAAGAGATTTTGACATAAATGATAAGGATTCCATGTTTGAAGATGCAGCCAGGCTGATTGTAACCAGCCAGAGTGGTAGCACTTCCTTGTTACAACGAAGGCTTAAATTGGGATATAATCGTGCCGGAAGACTGATGGATCAATTAGAATCTGCTGGTATCGTGGGCCCTACACAGGGTAGTAAAACAAGAGACGTTTTGATAAAAACCGATGCAGACCTTCAGCAGTATTTGAACCAGATGATATAATGCTATTTTTTACACGAATTATTAAGGCGAATTACACGAATAAAATCGATGCCACTTCTTTATTCATTTGATTTGTGTATAAAATTCGTGCAATTCGTGATTAAAAATTCGTGATACCATTAACACTAGTATTCATTAAATTTTATCCCAATCATACTTCATGTCTAAATTTTTAATAGTTGGTCTTGGAAATGTGGGAGATGAATATGCTCATACCAGGCATAATATAGGATTTGATGTAGTACAGGCTTTTGTTTTGAAACATGGAAGTATGTTCAAGGTTGACAGGCTGGCTTATGTGGCAGAAGTAAAATGGAAAGGGAAAATATTCATCTGTATTTGCCCAACAACTTTTATGAACCTGAGTGGCAGAGCCTTTAAGTATTGGATGGATAAGGAAAAAGTAAGCATTGATCATACGTTAACGATTGTTGATGATCTTGCATTACCTATCGATAAACTTCGATTACGTGGAAGTGGAAGTGATGCCGGGCATAATGGCCTGAAGGATATTCAGAATATCATTGGTAATGATGCTTATCCTAAGCTTAGATTTGGCATAGGAAATAAATTTTCCAAAGGAATGCAGTCTGATTTTGTACTGGGAAAATGGGGGAAAGAAGAAATTCCGTTCGTGAATTATAAAATACTGAAATCAGTAGAAATCATTGAAAGCTTTGCCAGTATTGGATTGGAATTAACAATGAGCCGTGTAAACAACCTCAGTTACAATCCAACAGAATAAATAGAACGTATATTATTTTTTTTAGCTGTTTTTCTTTATTTTCGTAGTATAAACCAAAACCTATTTCAAAACTTACGTTGCCATGAAGATTATTTGTATTGGACGAAATTATGCTGAACACGCCAAGGAACTTGGTAACGAAATACCTGATGAACCAGTTGTATTTATGAAGCCTAAAAGTGCTTTATTACAGGCACATACTCCTTTTTATTACCCGGAATTTACCAATGAACTTCATTATGAAGCTGAATTGGTTTTAAGAATCTCCAAAAACGGAAAATATATTCAGGAAAGGCACGCATCCAATTATTTTAACGGTATCACCGTAGGTATAGATTTTACAGCAAGAGATATTCAGGATCTGTGCAAGGCAAAAGGTTTACCCTGGGAAAAAGCTAAAGCCTTCGATAACTCTGCTGCAGTTGGTAAATTTGTTGATATTATCCCTGGAATGAATATGAAGAATATCAGTTTTTCATTGAAAAAAAATAATGAAATGGTGCAAACCGGTAATTCCGGAAGTATGATCTTTAGTTTTGAATCTATCATTTCGCATATCTCTAATTATTTTTCATTAAATATCGGCGACTTGATATTTACCGGTACCCCGGCCGGTGTAGGAGAATGTATGGTTGGCGATGAACTGGAATTATTTATGGATGATAAAAGCACACTTAAGATTGATATAAAATAAATTAAAAATTTATTTTTATAGAGAATATGACGCAGATAATGCAACAAAGACATATAACCATTTGCATTTTTTGTAATTTTTATCACTGTTATATTAAATCTTGTTTTTTTTAATTATCAAGGAATATCAGTAATACAACTCCAGGCGGATCGTATCATGTTTGACTTTTTATCCATATCACAGATCAGTTGCTTTCTCGAATATTTATGAACATCGAATTCATTCCCGGTTTCTATCTCGTTTTTCAATAAGTGGTCTAAACAAACTATACACCTGCTATATACCCCGATTGAAATAATTGATAAGAATCTTTTCACATTTTTTTTGGGGAAACTGGTTTCAAAAGCGTTTAGAAAATATTCATGTAATCTATTTTTAAAAAAGATTTGGATCTCTTTTATACTTTTTGTTTCAGTAATTAATGTTTTAATGCCCGCTTCCCTGTCTTTGTACACATCAAAAATGTCATTGGCTAATTGCATCAATCCTCCAAGGTTGTATAATAATTTTAGTTCTTCAGTTGATGCAGCAGGAGAAAATGCACTGCGATAAAAAATTACAGAACTGCCGCCCTTTTGAAACGTAATATCCAATAATTCTTCAAAGGGAATTGAATGGCCTGTTTGTTTTTTACTTGCAACCTGTGCCTTATATACATTTAATAAAGTTTCCTTTACCAGTATTTTATCAGGTGAATGATTCAAAGCCTTTTTATAAAACAGGTCAAATAATTGCTGATTTGACCTGTTATGAAAAGTTGAATTTTCTGTATTGATCATTTTTTCAACTGCATCATCAGCCATATAATCCTTGTCGAAAAAATCGTCAAACAATCCTGTCATAGCACCCTGGCTGGTACTTGACCATCGTTCAGCATCCGACATTTTTATTCCTCTTAATGCACAAAATGCTTCTCCAAGTATCGCCGGCACTGCAAGGCCATAATATTGATTGATTTTTTTCAGGTCATTTTGATCAAGTGAACCGTCATTACTTTTCATAGCATTCAATAAGATAGCATCAGTGTTTGCCTCCATGAATTTTTTCTGAATGGCAATTTGTTTTATAACCCGGTAAATATTACCCGGTAGACATATTCCTTTATAAAATTTATGAGTAAACGACATAGTTACAAACAGCAAATATGGGATAAAATGAATTCTTATTTTTCATAAAAATCGACAAGTGATCCAAAATAATTTTCATTCCATCCTTCAGTAATATTCTCAAAATCATCATCAGGAATATTGGTATGCCGTAATTCTGCCGACGTTCCATTTTTAGCCTTGTGTAAAATTATCGTAACGATAGAAGGTTCGGACAGATCACCAAAATACCATTCCTGAACGATCTTTTTTCCAGGAACCAGTTCAATATTTTTACCGGTAATACTTCCATCCCAAAGTGAAAATTCAGCGTCGGGTTCCAGAGGCATAATTGCTTCTTCACCAGTCCATAACCTGATTGTAGCCTCATTTGTTAATGCATTATACAGGTCTTCAGGAGGGGCATCAATAATAAAGTATTTCTTATAATCTTTCATATTGCAGATAGAATTAACTTTTTTCAGCATTAGTATTCCTGTAAATTTGGTTACATTTTTTGGTTTAAAAAATAGTTTATCAATAAAAGAAATCTAAAATCTATATTTTGTAATATGAAAAGTATAAAAAAGCAATTATTTTCTTTACTCCTGATACTGTTTTTAATTAATAGCAGTGATGGCTTTGCTCAATTAAAAGAGTACAAATTAAATGTTAAAGGAGATACGATAAATGCCATCAACCAAAAAGGAGAAAAACAGGGTAAATGGGTTATTCATACTGATGAAATAAGGGGAGAGCCGGGTTTTGAAGAAGAAGGCGCATATAAAAAAGGGGTTAAACATGGTTATTGGCGCAAATACAGTTTGCAAGGCGATCTGATAGCTGTTGAACATTATATCCTTGGCGGAAAAGATGGCTTACAACAATACTATACTTATCTCGGCGATCTGGTTAGGGAGGAGAACTGGAAAGGGTACAATCCGGATGCCCCATATGATACCATTCCTGTCTACGGAACAGGAAGTGGCGAGATCATCGATTATAAAATAGTAAAGGCAGAACCTTACAGTGTGAAAGATGGTGATTGGAGGTTTTTTGAACCAGGTTCGGGCAGGTTAATAAGAACAGAGCAATGGGCAAGAAACAATCTCATAATTCCGGGTGCCCCAAAAACAGCTGTAACAACTTCAGACAAACCTAAAAAAATAGATAAGACTCCTGAGATGTTAGAGTGGGAACGAAAAAATAAAGGAAAGAAAAATGGATTACGGGATGGCCGAACCGGCTTATAAACTGTTTAAATTAATATTTGAATAAAAAAAAGCTGCCCGATTGTTGAGCAGCTTTTTTTTATTAAAAGTTTATTATTGTTTGAGCAGTTTATCATTATAAATGATCATAGCATCTTCATCAGTGATCTGTAAAATATACATTCCCCTGTTTAATTGGCTTACCCCTTCAATAATTTTCCTGAAATTTCCTTTTGTAATAGTTTGTTGATTGGAAAAGATCAGTTTTCCTGTCATATCGATCAAACGGTAGTTGACAACCTGATTGCGGGTGGCTAAAAAATCAACTATAATATTTGTATTAAAAGGATTGTTTAAAACAGAAACCTCGGTTTTAACGATATTCAATTTAAATAGAACTGTTGAAGAATACTTTGAAGTACCGTCATTGTCAACCTGCCTGATTCTGTAATAATTTAATCCGTTAACAGGTTTAGCATCATATGCATTATAATTTTTTGTAACTGAGCCATTCCCTTTGCTTAAAGTGGTATTAATAACTGACCAGCTAATACCTCCATCAGAACTTTTTTCTACTTCAAAATATTTATTGTTGAATTCAGAAGCTGTAGCCCAATCAATGGTTACACCAGTTCCTTTTTGACGAGCTGACACACTTAAAAATTTAACAGGTAACGGGCCACCGGTAGGGCATGTTGCAAATTTCAAGTCATCAATTGCTAAGTCATTACCACAACCGCCATCTGTTTCGTTTTTTAAAGTGAATCTTATTTCACTCACAAGGAAAGAACCAGTTAAAGGCAAAGTAAATACGCCTCCGGTTTTTAACCATGTAGGATTTACTGTTTGTGGAAACGGGCCTGCTGATATCGGAGAATTTGTCAATTCAATCCAATTGTTTGTAGCATCAAGGTATTCAGTTTTAATCGTAATATTTGGTAATAAAGGATTAGGAGCACAACTACCTGGGGTATTAACATTCATTAAGGAATAACTAATTGCATAGAATCCAGCGGGGTAACCTAGTGCCCTGGAAAGCTGCTTTGTATAAAATATTTCGGGTTCTCCATTGATAACAAGCATTTTACCATCGACATCACCGGGAGTATGATCCTCTGAATTATGCCAATCTCCTAACTGTTGCGTATTATTTACTACGCGATAAGTACCTTCGATACCAAATATACCTGTTGGCTGATAGATAAGGTTTACAACATCAGCATTGTTTGATGGAACCGTACCGGTACCAAAATTTTCATTCCAGAAAATAAGTTCATTGTTACAATAAGCCTGAGCTGATAATTTAGTAGAAATCAGGGAGCAAACAAAAAAAGGAACCAATACCATCACTAATTGGATGGATCTGGAATTTAATAGTGTAATTTTTTTCATGATTTAAATCGGTTTGAGAGTGAAACAAATAGAAATTTCCAGAGTATGTTGGAATAGTTACACAAAAAATATACATACAAAAACCGATGTACTTTTTAGAGATAGTGATATTGGAAAGAATTGGATTATTGAGGAAATACAAGATCAGAACGTAATCATTCTTAAATCTCTGTATGTAAAAGTAAAAAAAAATATTTTAAAAATCAACACTTTTCTAAAATAAGCCAGACAAAGTCATATCTGGCTTATTTAAATATATCATTTTTATTTAATTTCTTTTTGCATAGGATTTGAGTTCGCGGCACCACCGCCTCTTATATTACCACTCCTTGATTTAAATAGTTGATACTTACTTGGTTCTGCAAAAGATGGCCAGCTATTATTTTTTTCATTTATATCGGCTGTTTCTCTCATTGGGTCTACTTTTATAGAAGCAACCTCTTTATCTTTTAGGAATGTTTTAGTTACCTTGTTTTCGTTCTTACGCCATACATAAACCGGTATCCTGTCAATTTGTTTAGTGCCATCTTTAAATGTCCATTCTATAATGATAGGCATTACCAATCCGCCAACATTACTGAAAGTAAGTTCATATAAATTCTTACCGCCCGCAATTTGAATTTTTTGTTCTGCAGTTAATTGTTCATTGGTTGTTTCAGGTATTGTTATTTTGGTTGAAGCAGTATCAACATTTGCCAGTCCGCGATCGTATCTCCAATAAAAATCTCTGAGCGACAAATCGGCATCAGTAGCAAAAATAATCTTCTTATCATCCCTGTTCCTGATCTTTGAAATATCATCAAAACTATTCAGAATTGGTTTTGCTATTTTTTGTGTGATCGTACGTTCCGGGGTATTGTTAGGCGCTGTTACTTCCGTATTTAAATTTGCCCATTTTACTGTGTCCAGTGAAATATCGCATGGTTCAGTGCCATAGAACCATCCACGCCAAAACCAATCAAGGTCTTCAGCGCTTGCATCTTCCATTGTACGAAAAAGATCGGAAGGCGTGGGATGTTTGAATGCCCATCTTTTTGCATATTCTTTGAATGCATAATCAAACAATTCCCTGCCCATGATTGTTTCCCTCAGAATATTTAGACCTGTAGCAGGTTTTGAATACGCATTTGCACCAAAATTTAGTATGTTCTCACTATTCGACATTATTGGCTCCAATTGATCCTTTGGAAGCTTCATGTAATCAACGATCTTATATGCAGGTCCTTTACCAACGGGGAATTTATTATCCCATAATTCTTCAGTCAGGTATTCTACAAAAGAATTCAGACCTTCATCCATCCAGGTCCATTGTCTTTCATCGCTGTTAATGATCATTGGAAAAAAATTATGGCCCACCTCATGGATTACAACACCCAGCATCCCATTCTTAGTACCTTCGCTGTATGTTCCATCTTTTTCACAACGGCCGAAATTAAAACAAATCATGGGGTATTCCATACCGTTAGAAGCTTCCAGGCTTTGCGCAACCGGATATGGATATGGTATTGTGAATTTCGAATAAGTTTTAATGGTATGCGCTACTGCTTTGGTACTGTATTTCCGGTATAAATTATATGCCTCTTTTCCATAAGCGCTCATGCACATAATTTTTTTTCCTTCTACATACGCTGGCATTGCATCCCAGATGAATTTACGGCTGCTGCCCCAGGCAAAATCTCTTACCATATCTGCTTTAAATATCCATGTCTTCTTTTGTGTAGATTTTTGTTTTTCTTTTTCTTTTGCTTCTTCCAGTGTAACGATTTCAATGACATCTTTTGCATTTTGTGCTGTCTGCCAACGGGTATATTCTTTTGCTGAAAGTACTTGCTGGTAATTTTGTCCCTGTCCGGTAGACATAACAACATGATCTGCAGGTACGGTCATTGCAACTTTATAATTTCCAAATGTCAGCGCAAATTCACCTGAACCAACAAACTGATGATTTTGCCATCCCTGGAAATCACTATATACACACAACCTTGGAAACCATTGCGTCATTGTATAGAGGTCATTCCCATCCTCAGGAAAATTTTCAAATCCTCCACGTCCGCCATATTTCGTTCTTTCAATAATATTATAATTCCAATCTATCTTAAAAATGAATTGCTGACCGGGTTTTAATACCTGTGGAAGTTCAACCCTCATCATTGTTTTATTAATAGTATATTTTAAAACTTTTCCGGCATTATCTGTGAGTTTTACAATATTAACACCATACTCTTTATCTTTTTTCCCATTCATCCTTTCAATATCCTGTTCTGATAAATTCTTTTGCATGGAATTACTATTTTGATAACCTGAATTGTTATCTGTACTATGCTGGTTTTCATCAAGCTGGAGCCATAAATAAGAAAGAATATCCGGTGAATTATTGTAATAAGTGAGTGTTTCTTTTCCAATCAACCTGCGGTTTGGCTCATCCAGTTCACAAACAATATCGTAATCACAGCGTTGTTGCCAGTATTTTGGCCCGGGTGCCCCGCTGGCAGTACGGTATTCATTGGGAGTTGTTAAAATTATGCCGAGCTGTTCAAACCTGTTTCCATGATTGCTGCCGGGATTATTTTTTATATCCTGTGCATGTGATTGAAGAACAAATGCAAACAAAACCATTAATACAAATTCTTTTTTCATGTTGATATTTTATAAATTATTACTGACGGATGAAGATAGTTTATTTTTGTTTGTACTTATATGGTTACTACACAAATACGAATCAATTTTGGATGAATAAAAAAATACCGCTTAACCTATTGTTTAAAAAGGCCATCTGTCAACAATCATACTAACTGCAATCAGCAGCGTGAAAACCGACAAAGACCAAACCCACCATTTTTGATTTAACTTTAATTTACTTATTAAAAGAAAATTGGTTAATAAAATAATACTGACAACTACTAACTGTCCGGCTTCAAGGCCTATATTAAAACCAAACAATGGGATGGCTATACTTTGATCTTTTGCTAACATAAAACGGATGGTATTTGCAAATCCCAATCCATGGATCAAGCCGAAAAAAAAGGCCAAAAAATAATTTAGCCTGTTCGAAGCAAAAGAATAATCTTTTTGAAACAGATTAAATAAAGCTGTTACAATTATTGTAATAGGTATTAAAAATTCAACCCATTCGCAATTTATCCTTACAAGGTCATAAACACTTAATGCCAGCGTAAGAGAATGGCCTATGGTAAAAGCAGTAACAAGTACCAAAACCTTTTTCCAGTTGCCAATAAGATAAATGGCTGCTAATGCTATTACAAATAATAAGTGATCTATTGCATCCCAACTGATGATATGTTTCCATCCTAAACCAAAATAAAATGTAAAATCATTCATGGCAGCATTGTTGATTGCTTCTTTATCTTATTTTTAGTTTGTCAAATGTCTTAATTCCTTTTCTTAATTAAAAATTTCTTAGCTAAATGGTATCAATATTATATAAATGGTTTTTTGTGGTTTCACTTGGAATACTTTGTCATTCGCACAGCAGGCATCCCTTATATATCAGTGTTACTGAAATTGAACACAATGGCAAAGAAAAAATGCTTGAAATAAGCTGCAAGATATTTACTGATGACTTCGAAAAAACTTTGCGGAAAGCGTATAACAAACATGTTGATCTTCTGGATTCAAAAGAAAAAGATGCCATGAATAAATTAATAAATGATTATGTACAAAAGCATCTGAAAATATCACTTGAAGGAAAAAATGTACCCATGATTTTTGTAGGCTATGAACAAATTGACGAAGGGATATTCAGTTATTACCAAATTGAAAATGTGGTATCAGTAAAAAATATTTCTATTACAAATAACATTTTATACGAGTATAAAAAAGAGCAGATGGGATTTGTTCATGTAATAGTTAATGGCAACAGGAAAAGTTCCAAGCTCAATAACCCGGATGAAAAAGTTTCATTTGTTTTCTGAAATAAGAACAAAAATTTCAGGTTCGAATATTGAATTAGATCTAGATTAATCTTTAATACATAAACCCACTAATTAATCAGGATTTTACCCCTTCTCCTTCGGAGAGGGCTGGGGTGAGGTTTACATGTAATTCGTGTTATTAAACATCTTCTGCATCATCACCCATTTCATTTTTTATTTTTTCAGAGATTTTCACTAATACTTTATCTATCCGTTGGCCATCCATATCTATTATTTCAAAATCAAATCCACGCCATTCAAAAGTTTCGCCTGTTTTCGGAATGTGTTCCAGTTCATGTAAAACAAAGCCTGCAATGGTGTCAAATTCATGTTCAGCTTCATTTAGCCAGTCAGCTTTTTCAAAATAACTCAAAAAATCATAAAAATGTATCTGTCCATCTACAAGGTAGCTGCCATCTTTTCTTTTTACTATTTCATATTCTTCTTGTCCGGTTTGTGGTACATCACCAATGATCGCTTCTAATATATCATTGATGGTGATCATGCCTTCGAGCGTGCCATATTCGTTCACAATAAAACAGGTGTGTATTTTGGTTTCTTTAAATTTTTGTAACAGTTGGTAAGCCTTATTATTTTCAGGAACAAACAATGCTGGTTTTATCAGACTTTCCAATAGTGTTCCGGGTTCAGCCATTACAAGATCTTTTACATACACCAGGCCTTTAATGTCATCTACAGACCCATCACAAACTGGAAATGTTGAAAAAACAATTTGGGCAAACTTTGATTTAAAAATTTCAACAGTATCTTTCGAATCAAGCCAAACAATATCGGTTCGGTGAGTCATTAGAGATGTTATGTTCCTGTCGCCCAGATGAAACACTCTTTCAATAATTTCTTTTTCGTCTTCATCAATGGTTCCATGTTCACTTCCTTCAGATATCATGGCTTTAATTTCTTCTTCAGTAACAGAACTGTCACTGGCTTTAGAAATATTAAATACCTTGAAGATCATATTGGTGATTCCTGATAATAGCCACACGAATGGGTGTATTATTTTCGAAAGTATATTCATGGGCCCTGCAACCAGGCGGGAGATTTTCTCAGCTCTGATCAACCCGAATTTTTTGGGGATCAGTTCTCCGAATATTATGGAAAGAAAAGTAACAATAATTACAACAATGGTAGTGGCAATGGTATGAGAATAAGGTTGAAATAATTCAACTTTAGCTACAACTGGCTGAAGATCATTTCCAAACTTTTCACCCGAATACACACCAGTTAATATCGCTATCAGGGTGATGCCTATTTGTGCAGTACTTAAAAATTTCTCAGGATTTTCTGCAAGATCAAGAGCGGCTTTTGCTTTCAGGTCACCTTTGTTTGCCATGCTTTCCAACCTGCCTTTGCGTGCACTTACCAAGGCAATCTCACTCATTACAAACAGCCCATTTACAAAGATCAGTAATAATAAAATAAATACTTCTGTCATAAGTTTTTGGTAAATGGTAATTTTTGTTAAACGATTATGCAAACAAATATCCGAAAACAAAATCATTCACGGCTTCATTTCTTACTAATAGGGTAAATAAACCCAATTAACTTATATGAACTCCAAAAAATGATTCTTGATCTATTTTATAGAGAAGAATATATTAAGTAATTAAATTCTTTAATTAAACCCATTTATTTATTTGTTTTTCCTAATAGCAACAAACCTGTTTTTTTATTATAAAATTTTCCTGTAATCGATCCCGCAAGAATACCGAAAATCGCTCCTCCTAAAACATCACCTGGATAATGAACACCTACATATACCTGGGCCATACAAATAGCTGCAGACCAAATAAAAAAAAGATACCCTGTTTTAGGTGCAAAATGACGACAGGTAATAAATATAAACATGGAAAGTCCAAAATGATTGGCTGCATGCGAAGAAATAAAACTTCCGTTAGCGCCACAATAGTTTAGCAGCAGGCGGACATTTACTTCAAAATCAGGATCCATGCATGGTCTTGGTCTTGCAAAAAACGGTTTAATGATTTTACTGCTAATAAGATCAGTTGATGATACAGTGATGATCGCAAAAAGGAACCAACGCCATCCTTTTTTACCAAAGTTTGCAAATAAAAATACCAGCATAAAAAGATATAGGGGAATCCAGAATAAAGGTTGCCTTATGAAAGGCATTATCGTATCGAAAAGATCATTTCTGCTTTCTTTGTTTATTAATAAGAATAAGTAACGGTCTAATTCAATAATTTTTTCTATCATCGTTTAAAGAGCCTCTTTATTTTAATAGCAAATATATGCATTCATTGATCTATAGCATCTGTAAATGAAGTAACCTATACATTTCAGTTTTACATACATTTTCTATACTTTTTGTATTTTTCATTTTATTATAGAATTATTTAGTTCACAATTGCAACTGCATAAGCTTTCTAACGTTCCATTCATTATAAAATTAAAATGCAGTAGTAAAATGATAAGGAGCAAAATTTACAAATCATAATGGAATTATAAAATAATGTAATTAAATTGTCGCATTAAATGTTAATTTCACAACACTTTCAAAAAGGAATTCTTTACTATGCTCATAAAATGGCGGGTATCAAAAACAATACAGTGGATTATAAAATTGTTTTTAATTTACCTGTTTATATTTACTGCTTTTAGAATTGCTACAGTAGTTTTTTTTAAACCTAAATCTACCGGGATCCTTGAATTATTACCTTCATTTTGGCTTGGCTTAAAATATGATCTGCGCTGGATAGCAGTGATCCTTTTTCCTATTGCCCTTTTTTCTATATATCCTAAGTTTTCCCCTTTTCACAGTCTGCAGTTGAAAAAATTCTGGACGATCTACCTGGGCATATTGACCTTATTATTATTGTTTTTTTATGGCGCCGATTTTGGCCAGTTTGCATATATCAATGCAAGGCTTAATGCAGATGCACTCATATTTGTTGAGGACCCTCAGGAGAGTTTGCAAATGGTTTGGCAGAGCTATCCGGTTGTATGGATCTTAATAGGATTATTTGGTGCGGTATTGATGATGATTTGGATGTTCAGGAAAACACATGTTGGAGTAGAAGATAAAAACATAAACGTACATAAATTCTCTTATCGCCGCAGATGGCATTTAACTGCTTTGTTGGTTTTGGGTTGGTTCATGTATGGATTTCTTACAATAAAACCACTTGATTTTTTCAGGGCATTTAACCTGAATGATGAATTTAAAAGCAATCTGGCGTTGAACCCTCTTCAGAATTTTTTTACAACACTTCGTTTCAGGGATCCTGATTATAATACAAAGGCAAAGGAATATTATCCATTAATGACTAAGTTTTTGAACATGGATAAATCTGTAATAAAACCGGATAATTATTCCCGATTACTCCTTCCCGGCAGTAAGGCATTGGAAAGCCAACCAAATATTATATTGGTTATTTGCGAAAGTTTTAGCATGTATAAGAGTAGCATGAGCGGAAATACATTGAACAGTACCCCATATTTTAATGAGCTTTGTAAGCAGGGTATTTTTTTCGAAAGGTGCTTTTCCCCTTCATTTGGAACGGCAAGAGGGGTATTTGCAATTCTTACAGGCATACCTGATGTGCAGTTGAGTAAATTTGCAACACGAAATGAAGCAACGGTTAACCAGCGAAGTATCATCAATGATTTTGAAGATTACGAGAAATATTATTTTATTGGAGGCCGAAGTCAGTTCAATAATTTCAACGGCCTGGTTAGTAATATTAAAGGCATTCACATTTATGAAGAAGGAAAATATGCAGCGCAGAAATTAAATGTATGGGGAATCAGTGATATGGACTTGTTTATGGAAGCTAATCAGGTAATGTCTAAACAACATAAGCCTTTTTTTGCTATCATTCAAACAGCCGATAATCATCGCCCCTTTAATGTACCCGAAAATGACAAGGGTTTTATTAGTAAAATAATACCTGATGATGAACTTCAAAAAAATGGATTTGAGTCATTAAAGGAATTCAATGCATTTGCTTATACAGATTATTGTTTTCAAAAATACATGGAGTCGGCAAAAAAAGAAAGTTATTTCAATAACAGCATATTTATTTTTGTAGGAGACCATGGTGTAGAGGGAAATGTGGGTGCTTTATATCCAAATGCATGGACAGAACAACGCCTTGCTGATGAACATATTCCATTACTGTATTATTCCCCATCGATGTTGAATCCTGAACTGCACCGGGAACCTGTTTCTCAAATCGATGTGCTTCCTACTATTGCAGGTTTATTACAACAGCCATATACCAACAGCACATTAGGCAGGGATCTGCTTGATACATCAAGAAAAGAAAATGCAGCATTCATTATCTATCATGCCCCCGGCTGGATCGGTGTTGTAAGCGATGATTATTTTTACCGCAAAAATATTCGATTTAATAAAGAAGAACTGGTACCGGTAAAGAATGGATTACAACCTTTAACAAAAGCTAAGGAAGACTCAATAAAAAAACATTTATCCAAGCTTACCAGTGGTATGTATGAAACTTCCAGGTGGATGTTGTTAAATAATAGGAATAAGTAATAAGTAATAGGGTTTAGGGTTTAGGGTTTAGGGTTTAGGGTTTAGGGTTTAGGGTTTAGGGAAAATCCGATATTCAAGTTAAGTTATTTTACCCGTTGTCTTTCAGCGATCATGATCAACCTGGGAGATTTATTGATCGAGTAATTTGAGAAATTATAATCACCAAAAATTTCTTTGATCTGCAGACCCTGGTAAGCAAACATTTCTGTAAAATTTCCAACGGTAAATTTAGATACTTTTTCTGTATACACTAATGGTTCCTGTAATGCTTCATCTTCAATCATGATTTTTTTATAAAAATGAGTTTCATCATGCCATTTTGTAATGATGAAATTCACAGCATCAATTTCTTTTTCTGATCTGTGTATCATATTATCTTCGGCATAATGCACATTAAGATAATCCATGACAAAAATTCCATTGGGTTTTAAAGATTGAGCAATGGTACGAATAGCATTGTCATTTTCCCTTTGTGTTTGGAAATATCCAAAACTTGTAAAAAAATTAAATGCATAATCAAAATAGTTGATCCTGAATGGCAATCGCATATCATGCTGGTAAAAATGAAGGATCTCACTTTCAAATTTCAGGGCTTCTGTAATACTGTCATTACTAAGATCAATGCCGGTAACATCAAATCCTTTTCCAGCCAGTTGTAGCGAATGCCTGCCTTTACCACAAGCCACATCCAGCATCAAAGATCCGGGCAGGGGCTTTAAATATTCTATAAGTTTATTTATGAATGAAGCAGCTTCCGATTCATCCCGGTTAAAGTAAAGCTGATGATAATATGGTGAATTAAACCAATCTTTAAACCATGATTGCATAAGGCAAAGTTACAGGTTAATAGTTTGAAGTTCAGAGTTTGAGGTTCGATGTTCGAAGTTTGAAGTAAGATCGAACCGTGCAGGTGTAACCTCGAACTTCAAACCTCGAACCACAAATACCTGTATCCTGTATCTTCATTATATTTGCAATCCCTAAATTTGGTTTAAATGGCTTTGATAAAAAGTATTTCCGGCATAAGAGGAACTATCGGCGGTAGTGTAAATGAGAATCTTACGGCATTGGATGTGGTTAAGTTTGCAGCAGCGTATGGCACCTGGCTAAAAAACCAGGGTACTGCTATTTCCGGCAATAAAAATAGAAAGGTAGTTATTGGCAGAGATGGCCGTATAAGCGGGTTGATTGTAAAAAATCTGGTAAACGCAACATTAACCTCTTTAGGAATAGACCTGGTTGATCTTGATCACAGTACTACACCAACTGTTGAAATGGCTGTTAAGATACTCAAGGCAGATGGTGGAATTATTTTAACTGCCAGTCACAATCCAAAAGAATGGAATGCGCTCAAATTATTGAATAATAAAGGAGAATTTATCAGCGGGGATGAGGGGAAAGCTATTCTTGAAATTGCTGAGAAAGAAGCATTTCGTTTTGCAACAGTTGATGAACTTGGAAATATTACGACAGATAATTCCATGTTGGATGAACATATTTCACTGATATTAAAAAATAAATGGGTTGATAAAGAAGCCATAAAAGCTGCAAATTTTAAAATTGTAATTGATGTAATTAACAGCACGGGGGCTATTGCCATACCTGCATTATTAAAAGCGCTGGGCGTAACAGATTTTAAATTACTGAATGAAGAAGTGAATGGAAGATTTGCACATAATCCTGAACCACTACCTGAAAATCTTACTCAACTGAGCCAGGAAGTGATCGATCAAAAAGCATCTGTGGGAATAGCAGTAGACCCGGATGTTGACAGGCTCTGTTTTGTTTGTGAAGACGGTAGCATGTTTGGCGAAGAATACACATTAGTAGCTGTTGCCGATTATGTTTTGAGTAAGCAAAAAGGTAATACGGTAAGTAACATGTCCTCTACCAAAGCATTAAAAGATATAACAATTAAGCATGGCGGAGAATATTTTTCCAGTGCTGTAGGAGAGGTGAATGTTGTAAATAAAATGAAGGAAGTAAATGCAGTGATTGGTGGAGAAGGTAATGGTGGTATTATTTTACCTGACCTTCATTACGGCCGAGATGCAATGATCGGAATTGCTTTATTCCTGACACATCTGGCAAACAGTAAAAAAAGTATCAAGCAATTACGGAATACTTATCCGGATTATTTTATCAGTAAAAATAAAATCGAACTGGATAAAGGCGTTAATGTAAATAATATATTTGAAAAGATAAAGACAAAGTATAAAAACCATCCTATAAACACCGATGATGGTTTAAAAATTGAATTTGATAATGATTGGGTTCACTTGCGTACAAGCAATACAGAACCTATCATTCGTATTTATGCAGAAAGTAATTTTGAAACAACTGCAAATAATATTGCCATGAGGATCATGAAAGATATTAAAGAAGCGATGTAAAACAAGTTCAAAGTTCGCAGTTCATAGTTTTGTAACTCATAATGCAAGGCCTTAACTGAAAACTTTGAACTATGAACTAAAAACTATGCAAAGAATCTATTTCGACAACGCCGCTACCACAGCACTTGACCCATTAGTGCTGGATACCATGATGCCTTTCCTATCTGAAAAATTTGGTAATCCTTCTTCTATTTATTCTTATGGGAGGGAAACAAGAATGGCTATTGAAACCGCCCGTAAATCAGTGGCAAAGATCTTAAATGCCCATCCTGCAGAAATATTTTTCACCAGTGGTGGTACAGAAAGCAGCAATACAGCCATACAGGCATCTGTCCGCGACCTTGGTTGTAAACATATCATCACTTCGCAGATAGAACATCATGCTGTTAGTCATACTATTGAGCATTTGAATAATTTAGATGTAGTAACAGTCAGTTATGTAAAATTGTTACCGAATGGTCAGGTTGACCTTGAAAACCTGGAAGTACTGTTGGCAGCTTCTAAAGAAAAAACGCTTGTTAGCTTAATGCATGCCAATAATGAGATTGGGAATATACTTGATATTCATGCAACAGGTGAGCTTTGTAAATTGTATAATGCCATTTTTCATAGTGATACTGTTCAAACAGTTGGACATTTTCCTTTCGATCTTCGTAACACAGCAGTACATTTTATTACGGGTGCCGCACATAAATTTCATGGACCAAAAGGAGTTGGTATTTTATATATCAATGAGAACGTACGAATAAAACCGTTTGTACACGGAGGTTCGCAGGAAAGAAATATGCGTGCAGGAACTGAAAATATCTATGGTATCGTTGGTTTTGCAAAAGCACTTGAAATGGCTACTGAAAATTATGAATCAGATAGTGCACATATCGGAACGCTTAAATTATATATGCATGAACAACTCAGAAAAAATATCAGTGGGGTAAGTTTTAATGGAGATGTGTTGGGAAATAGTCTTTATACTGTGTTAAGTGCCAGTTTTCCAAAATCAGAAAAATCTGAAATGATCCTCTTCAATCTTGATATCAATAATATCTGCGCCAGTGGCGGTAGTGCCTGTACATCGGGTGCAGAACAAGGCAGCCATGTTATCCGTGCCATCAACAACAATCCCAACCAGGTAACAGTACGGTTTAGTTTCAGTAAGCATAATACTAAAGCAGAAGTGGATGCGGTGGTTGAAAAATTGAAAAGTTTGGTATAGGCCTGACGCCCTTGTCTGACCTATACTAAATTCTATTATTTAGCCGGCATTTGTTTTCATACTGTCGCTGGTCTTCCGACCTGTGCCTATCCGTAACTTTTTTCATAATTTTCTAGTATGTCTTTTTATTTACAAAAGCCATAAATGGATAAATGAAGAGTGACCTACAAACACAGGTTGGTAAACTTGCGCTAGATGTATAAAGTAACAATAAAAGAATCGAAATATGACACACAAACTTTTTCCTTGCTTATGGTTTGACGGACAAGCCAAAGTAGCAGCAGATTATTACTGTTCTGTTTTTAAAAACTCAAAAATAGTTTCTGAAAATCCTATGCTGGTAATTTTTGAACTCAACGAAACAAAATTTATGGCACTCAACGGTGGAGCACAATACAAATTTTCGCCTTCAAATTCGTATGTGATCACTTGCGACACACAAGAAGAAATAGACCACTATTGGGAAAAACTTGGAGATGGCGGAAAATATAGTCAGTGTGGTTGGCTTGACGATAAATTTGGTGTATCGTGGCAAATTGTGCCTGCAATTTTAGGAGAACTTATGAGCAATCCAGAAAAATCTCAAAAAGTAATTGAAGCATTTATGCAAATGACTAAATTTGACATTCAAAAATTAATTAACGTTTAAAAAATAAAGATTATGGCACTTATTAATCCTCACATTAATTTCAACGGCAATGCCGAAGAAGCATTTACATTTTACAAATCAGTATTTGGGGGAGAGTTCGCAATGATTATTCGTTTCAAAGATATGTCAAGCCATGAATTCCCAGTGGCTGAAAATGAAGCAAATAAAATAATGCATATTGCTTTGCCTATTGGCAAGAACGTTTTAATGGCCAATGACGTTCCAGAAAGTATGGGGCGGACAAATGAAAACGAAAATAGAAGTAAAATTTCAATAAGTGCAGAAAGTAAAGAAGAAGCAGACAAATTATTCAGCAGACTTTCAGCAGGTGGACAAATTGAAATGCCTATTGCCGATAGCCCTTGGGGTTCTTACTTTGGAATGTTTAGAGACAAATATGGAATTGAATGGATGGTTGACTTTGACCCAAAATATAAAGGACAAATATAAGCGGACAAATTCCTACTTGCGCAGGTCTCCCGACCTGTGCCTATCCGTAATTTTTTTCTTGATATTTTGTATGGATTTTTATTTACAAAAGTCATAATCGGATAAATGAAAAGTGACCTAAAAACACAGGTCAGGAGACCTGCGTTAGATGATAGTTTACAAAGAACAGGAAACGGAAATTGTATTATTAACTATTTGGGATGCTCATCAAAATCCTTTAAAGCTCCAAAAGATTCTACAGTAAAGCCCTTCAGCTAATTTTACCTACTGGCGTAGGCCTCCCAACCTGTGCCTATCTGTAACTTTTTTCTTAATTTTTTAGTAAAGCTTTCTATTTACAAATGCCATATTGGATAAATGAAGAGTGACCTGCAAACACTGGAATGCAAAATTCAATTTTAATTCTATACTTTATTATTTTTTGATTAAAAGATAAAAATTATTGATTATCAATAAATATTTATTATATTTGTGGCTTAATCATAAATTTACTAAAATGTCAAAAAGTAACAAATTCATATTTATTTTCTTGCAAATTGTTTCCTGGATCATCTTCGTAGGCTTGTGTATTGAAGCCGGAGCCTTGGTAGTCAATTTTATATTCAGTCTTTTTAAACCTGAAATTGTTCAAAACCTATATCAAAAGTTAGATTTAAGTAAAATGTATGAACGCAGCAAATGGGTTTTTTTCAGTGTGTTTAGTTTTATTCTGTTCATTTCGATCTTAAAAGCGTGCTTGTTTTATATAGTAATCAAACTTATTAGTGTTCTAAATTTGTCAAACCCATTCAATAACTATGTTTCTAAACAGATTACTTTAATAAGTTACTACACACTGTTTATTGGACTTTTAAGTTATATAGCACGGCAATTAACTAAAAATTTGCAGCATCATGGATTTGAAATCGATATCCTGAACCAGTTTTGGGTAGACAGTCAGGCTTTTATTTTGATGGCGGCTGTGATCTATGTTATTGCAACTATTTTTAAAAAGGGAGTTGAAATTCAAAACGAAAACGATTTAACTGTATAAGCTATGCCAATAATTGTAAACTTAGATGTGATGATGGCAAGGCGGAAAATTTCTCTGAATGAACTTTCTCAAAGAGTTGATTTGACATTATCTAATCTTTCTATCTTAAAGACCGGGAAAGCTAAGGCAATACGTTTTAGTACATTAGACGCAATTTGTAAAGCCTTAGACTGCCAGCCAGGTGATATTTTGGAATTCTTTGATGATCAAAGAACAGCAACAAACCGATAACTAAAATAAACTTCTGGTCAGGCGGGGAGTAACATTAAGAATTATACCCCAGTTTTTCCGTTAATTCTTTTGGTAAGGCTGGTAATTTTTTCCGGTCTATTAAAAAACTATTGAGCTGAGAGATTTCCCTGAAGATATAATGTTTATCCATGGCTCCCTGCAGGTAACCTGCACCGGTACTTCCACCGGTTCCAATGCGGGTGCCTATCATTCGTCGAACCATATTGATGTGCCTGTAACGCCAGTTACCCAGTTGATTGTCTATTTCCAGTAAAGTTTCCAGTAATTGAAAAGGAAGTTCCAGCATGGGATAACCGCGATAGATCATGATAAACAAAGCCGAACGGCATGCTGCAGCAGATAATACCCTTTCATTATTTTTTTCTTCATCAAAAAAGATGTTCTTAAAAAAACTGATATTATTTTTTTCTCCATCAGCCAGACTGTTGCTATAAGTTTGTTCATAATCGGCCCAGAATGGATGGTTATCTTTATTGCCAGCAATAGAACTGTAATTCTTCCAATAATTTGATTCACTAAAGAAAGGCATACGTTCAAGCCAATTATTAATTAGTTGAATTACAGAAGGGCCTTTTTCCGCATTTTTAATAATGTCTATTTCTTTTTGATTCAGTTGAGAAACATAATATTGTTGTCCATGCCTTTGTTCAAATTTTAACCCGAGTTTGGCTTCAATAATTTTAAACTGCCAGCTTTGGAAGCCTGACGCAGGGCGTAGCATATCCCTGAATTCCAGGAAATCCATTGGTGTCATGGTTTCCAAAATATCAATTTGCTGAACCAATACTTTTAAAATGGTAACAACCCGGTGCATGCGGTGAACAACGGTTTGAAGGTCGGGTGAGTTATCATTGATAGCAGGTTTACTCATGATCTCCAAAACTGAACCAACTTCAAACAATACCTGCTTAAACCATAATTCATAAGCCTGGTGTATGATGATGAAAAGCATTTCATCATGTGCCGGAACTTTACCTTCTTCAAAACTTACAGGATGTTGTGCATCTATTATTTTATCAAGTTGTAAATATTCTCCGTAATAAACCGATTTGTGCTCCATGATGATGATTTTGGTGCAAACTTATGAAAATATGGTCTGACGTCCTCGTCTGACCATATTTTCATAAATATATCTCCAAACAAGTATTAGTAATATTATCAATCAATTGCTATCGCTAAAAATAAATAACTTGATGAATACGGGTAAGGAGTATGTTGTCAGTATCGTCAGACGAGGATATTAGAAAATACCTTCAGATAATATTGTCAGACGAGGACGTCAGACAATATTATCAACGAATCAAAACAGTTGTCCCTTTTTGTTCTACACGTTTATTCGTATCCTTATTGGTGTAAGATAATAACCATACATAAGTACCGGGATCTGCACCTTGTCCTTTAAATGTCCCATCCCATTTTTTTGTCCAGTCATTCGTGTAAAACAACCGTTGCCCAAAACGGTTATAAACGCTGAAGGAGAGACCAATGGCTTTATATGCATTCAGCGGATAGAGGTAATCATTAAGCCCATCACTATTGGGAGTAAATGCAGATGGCACTGCTATGAAACAATTGTTGATGATACTTATTTTTTGTATAGAAGTATCTTTACAACCATAATTATTTGTCGCGATAAGTGTTACTAATACTCCATAGCTGGAATTTTGTACTGAATATGATTGTGGTGGTGGATCCTTAAGATTACTTGTGTTGCCATTGCCAAAATTCCATGACCAGTTTGTGATCACATTTCCAATAGTCAAATTCTTAATCGTAGCAATATCTCCTGGGCAGACCAATGAACTTATTTCAAATTTTGCTTTTAATAAGTTGTCAAAAGTCAACGTTGATGTTGATGTATCAGAACAGGTACCATTTGTTACGATCAGAATTGTATTTTTTGGTTCAAAATTATTGTAAGAAATAATAGGATTTTGAAAGTTGCTGAATTGGATATTATCAAAGTTCCAGTTCCAACTGTTTACTCCGTTATTGGTATTGTGTGTGTAGTTTACAATATTTTGCTGACATCCCAAAGAGACATTAAAAGAAAAATTTGCGTTAACAGTATCTTTTAAAACAAAAGGAAGAAAGGATCCGACGGGTGTTTGCTGCGTGCAATCATCCAGCAGGCTATTGCCATCTGATCCGCTATTTAACCGGATAATAAAATTTCCCGATTGTTGCATGGGAGCAGATAATTGTACTGTTATAGTTGAGGTAAGTCCGTTGGTACAATTTCCAAAAGCTCCCGTTACCGTTACAGGGTAGGGGCCAATCACAGAAAAATCAGATCCATCTGCTGCAATGGAACTGCACCTGATTGGTTTTCTGAAAACCAGTTCTAGTGTTTTTGGTGAACAGCCGGGTTTTATCAAGCTATCCATTGGCGTTGGATTTAACGGGAAAACAGTTAAAGGAAGTGTTTCGTTTACAGGTATGGTCCTGTCACAATTATCGTTCAGTGTATTCCCGTCATCTCCATTTTTAACAGTAAGAATATAATTACCCGGAGCAAGGGGGCTGCTTAAAGTGAGTACAACAGAATCCATATCAAAACTGCTTGCGCAACCGGCTCCCAATGCCGCAATAATATTGTTAGCAGGAGTATTGATAGAAAAATCCGAGCCATTGACCGCAAGGCTTTTACACTTCATTTTTTTGTTGATCTTAACTGTTATTGTGGTGCCATCACATCCAGCATCTGCTTTCACTACATGAGGGGGCAGTGGGTCTGTGATATCGGCAGTACCACCACCAAACGATAAGGAGTAGCCGACTTGTGAATCGGTAAAATGGCTAACCAGTAAAATGTAATTACGCCCCGCAATTAAGTTCGGCATGGAACTGAATAATGGAACTCCCGGACCGTCGCACCTTATAAGGGATGTGCCTAAAGCAGAAGCGCCGGTTAAACCACCTTCACCACTCCAATTACATGCAACAAATAATGAAACATTGGTATAGATTTCAGCGGGGTTACGACCGGTAACATCAAATAATTGCCAGTCGTAATCATCGCCAATAACGGTTGGTGTGATAAGGAAACCCAATGTACCACTTTGAAAACAGGTGAATTTATACCAGTAAGGATTTTTATCTGTGAATACGGTTCCGGTGCATAAAGAAGGTAATGACCTGTTGCCACAAATACTAACACTAACCTGGTTGAAAAGGGTAGTACCACAAACCGGAAAAGCTGTTTGAGGGTTTTGTCCAAGATCAGTACAGGTTTGAGCAGAAAGTTTTGAATGAACAAGGACCAATAAAAAAATATGTATATAAAAATATTTCATAACAACTGTGGTAAAGATATTTAAAGACGCTTAAATCGCTTTTTATGCTGCAAGTGTTAGTTTAGTTTTAACAATTTTACGTAGATGACATCTTCTAAAAGTTAGATGTCATCTATGTAAACAGGGTGTTTATTTTATTTTCGACTTTATCTCCTGCAATTTTAGCAGCGCTTCAACCGGTGTTAGTCTGTTAATATCCACAGATTCTAATAAAATTCTGATCTCTTCAAATGTAGCAGAATGAGCATCAAAAATATTTAATTGCATTTTGGGCATGGAGAGTTGACTAATGGTCTGGCCACCTGGAGTGGCTTTGCTCATTGTTTGCCTGTTTTCAGTGGCCTGACCATTTTCCCTGCTATTTTCAAGCTCCAATAATATTTCATTTGCCCTGTCAATTAAAGAAGCTGGCATACCTGCCATACGGGCAACATGTATTCCAAAACTGTGTGTGCTTCCCCCGGGAGCAAGTTTTCTTAAGAAAATTATTTTATTTCCTATTTCTTTATTGGTAACATGGTAATTTTTAATCCGGCTGAATTTATTTTCCAGTTCATTTAATTCATGGTAATGTGTTGCAAAAAGTGTTTTAGGTGCAAACGGGGATTGATGCAAATATTCAGCAATGCTCCAGGCAATGGAAATACCATCATATGTTGAGGTGCCACGCCCGATCTCATCGAGAAGGATCAAACTCCGTTTGGTGAGATTGTTGATGATACTGGCTGTTTCATTCATCTCAACCATGAAGGTACTTTCTCCGCCACTGAGGTTATCTGAAGCACCAACCCGTGTAAATATTTTATCTGTAAGCGGAATTTTTGCAGAAGAAACCGGAACAAAACTGCCCATATGAGCCATCAGGGTTATAAGCGCTGTTTGCCTGAGAATAGCACTTTTGCCACTCATATTGGGGCCGGTTAAAATAATGATCTGCTGTGTTTCAGCATCCAGAAAAATATCATTGCTGATATAATTTTCTCCAACAGGTAAATTCTTTTCTATGACCGGGTGCCTGCTTTCCTTTAATTCCATTTCATCGCCATCATGTAAATCTGGTTTTTTATAATTGCTTTGCAAAGCATTATTGGCAAAACAACTGAGGCAATCCAATACTGCCATAACGTGGCCGTTTACCTGCATGGGAGCAATATAATCCTGCAGTTCATTTAATAATTCCTGAAAAAGTTGCTGTTCGATCATATAGATCTTATCTTCTGCGCCAATGATCTTTTCTTCGTAAACCTTTAATTCAGGTGTGATATATCTTTCTGCATTAGCAAGTGTTTGCTTGCGTATCCAGGTATCGGGTACTTTATTCTTATGCAGATTTGTAACTTCCAGATAATATCCAAAAACATTATTGAAACTGATCTTTAATGAAGAGATACCCGTGTTTGTTGCTTCTTTTTGCTGAAGTTCCAATAAGTAATTTTTTCCTCCACTGGCGATCTTTCTTAATTCATCAAGTTCTTCATGAATACCGGTTGCTATCAGTCCTCCTTTATTGGCTGCAGCCGGAGGATTTTCAATGATCTCTTTTAATATCTTTTGTAAAATATAGTTACAACTATTGAGTGAATCACCCAATCGTTTCAAGTATTCATTGGCAGAAGCACTGCAAAAAGTTTTTATTATTTCAGTTTGCTGTAATCCTTTTGCCACCTGTAATACTTCACGTGGATTTATTTTTTTCAGAGGAACTTTGCTGGCTAATCTTTCAACATCTCCTGCAAGTTTGATGTGTTGGCAAATCTTATTTCGTGTGTCTGTTTCTTTTATTAAATATTCAACTGTAATCAGTCTTTCATTGATACTTATAATGTTATTCAGCGGCATCAGCATCCAGCGTTTAAGCAGGCGGGCTCCCATAGGAGAAACTGTATTATTGATCGTTTTGAAAAGCGTATGACTGTTATCGTTATTACTGATCAGTTCCAGGTTCCTTATGGTAAAACGATCCATCCACAAATGGTCATCCTTATTGATGCGTTGCAGGGAAGTAATATGTTGTAAATTCGGATGTTCGGTATCTTTTAAATAATGCAGAATAGCACCAGACGCGATGATACCTGCTGTCAGCCCCTCAACCCCAAAACCCTTCAGGCTATGTGTACCAAAATGTTTTAGCAGGTTCTCAGTTGCATACGCTTCGGCAAAGATCCATTCATCCAAAGAGTAAGTAAAAAATGAATTTCCGAAATATTCCTTGAATATTTTTTGTTTGTTTCTTTGAAAGATCACTTCTGCGGGTTGAAGGCTCTGCAATAATTTGTCGGTATACTCTTTATCGCCCTCGGCTATAAAAAATTCTCCTGTAGAAATATCTAAAAACGCAATGCCGATCTTATCCCGTCCTAAAGGGTCATCCGGGCGGGCTTCTGCAAAATGCAGGGCAGCCAGGAAATTATTACTGCTGTGTTCCAGTAATTTATCATTGGTTGCCACACCGGGTGTTACCAGTTCTGTTACTCCCCGTTTTACGATCCCTTTTACCGATTTAGGGTCCTCCAATTGATCACATATTGCAACGCGGTAACCGGCTTTTACCAGTTTATGCAGGTAGGTATCCAATGCATGGTGCGGAAAACCGGCCAATTCAGCTGAAGCTGCATTTCCATTATTTCTTTTGGTAAGAGTAATACCCAACACTTTTGAACTGGTGATGGCATCCTGACCGAATGTTTCATAAAAATCACCTACTCTGAATAGTAAAATGGCATCAGGATATTTGGCCTTGATGGCATTGGGTTGTTGCATTAAAGGAGTTTCTCCGGCCGCTTTTGCCATAAGTGGGCAAAAATAAGATTTTTGAGGAAGGATAAATCATTTTTGATGTATGATGTAAGATGTATGATATCCTGAAAATCAGAGGCAATCCTGTTATGGATATTTTCTATAAAATTTCATAAATCATACATCATCCATTGTCTTAATTTTCCTGTTTTGTCAGAATCTCCTTCTTCATTCTTTCCCAAAGCCCGTCAAAGGTCTGATGGTTTTCTTCCTTCCATTTTTTGCTGAAGGCTTTTATTTTTTCTGATCGGTCTTCTTTAGTAAGGGTGAAAAAAGAAGTGATTATTTCTGAATCATTATCATACGCCATTTGATTATACAATTCTTTCAATTGTTGTTCTTTGCGCATGTTGCCATTTGCAATTTCAATTTCCATCTCTTCCCTCATCATTACTTTTTCATCATAACTGCCAGAGGGCAAAATGGTCTTTGCAATAACAGGCATTAATTCTATCAGCATTAAAATAAAAACGATCAGGTAATATCGAAACTGAAGTGCTGTATTATTTTTAAGTATGTTATTCAGTGCTTCCACCTTTGTTAAAAAACCATTGTTGAGATATTGTACAAAATCAGCCTCTGCCAGTTTTATTTTATGATCAATAACTTTCAAAGCAGCTTCTGCACTATCTATTTTTGGTTGATCATCTTTCAACAAACTTACGTATGCATCATCTAATTTCTGATACTCAGTTCGTTTTGCAATGGCTATGTCTTTCAGGCCGATCTTGCCGGTACCGCCACTGCCATCACTTTCAGCCAAAAAATCCTCTCTTGCTTTTGTTACCAGGTCATATTTTGTCTGCAATTCTTTTTTTATGGTTTCTTTTTTTTGAATCAGTTCATCTTTTTGATTCTTAAATAAAACATCCAGTTCCTGCCTCTTGATTTGCTTCTTTTTTTCATTATCGAGAGATACCTGCAATTTTATTTCGGCATCAAACATATATAGTATAGCGGGTTGAGCCATAAATGTACCGATGGTAAGTGCCAATAATCCTCTGAATAAAAGTGGGGTAAATTTTCTTTTATTGAATTTGGTGATACCTTTTATCAATGCCCGGTCGATCGTTAAAATAATAAATCCCATGAATAGGCCCAGAAAAATGGCCATCAGAAGCGAATGAGTAATTGTAATAAAAAAATAGGCCCAGGTGAAACTGGCAAAAGCCCATGTTGCCAGTACTGTCATACCAATAATACGGTAACGGTTCCTGTCTATAACAGAATCTACCAGTATTTCCTTTTCAGCAGTGGATAACCACCATAATAATTCCGTAAATGCTGATGGGTTATATGATTCCCTTTGAGAAACAGCAATATTTCTGGCTTTCATTTTAAAAAAATTAAAATAATGAATAAGAATTCAAAAGTTGAGTTGAGCCGAAATATTGCGTTGAAGTAGTTGCAAAATAAATATTCTTAACCGGATAAACGGGTTGTTACAACATTTATTTTTCAATAAAATATTAATTAACAGTTTATTGTATGATCAATCTTAAACACGCTTTTTGTGATTATGTCTATATGCGTATATTTGCCGACTTTAAATTGCACTATCTGTAAAGGCTTAAAAAATCATAATGAAGAAAATATATAGTAGTCTGGTATTGATGTTTATAGTCGTTTCTTTACTTCATGCACAGGTTCCAAAAGGAATGGGTAGCAGTGATCCTGCGGCAAAGAAAGTATTGGATGCTGTGAGTGCTAAATTCAAAACATATAAATCAGTAAAAGCAAAATTCTTGCTGAAGATCGAAAATGCTTCCGGAAAAAATCTGGGTACTAAAACCGGAACTGTTTATATGAAAGGTAACAAATACAGGATCACTGTAACCGGACAAGAGATTTATTGCGATGGTAGCAATATATGGACATACGACAAGCCTTCTAAAGAAGTTACGATCAATAAGATAGATCCATCTGCTAATTCAATTACTCCTCAGAAACTGTTTACCAATTTTTATGATAAAGATTTTTTATACAAGCTCAATGGAAATATTACCATGAATGGAAAATCTATGCAAGAAGTTGAATTAACTCCGATAGATAAGACGAAAGCATTTCATAAAGTGCTGGTTTACGTTGATAAGTCTGTGATAAATACAACAAAGGTGTTTGAAAAAACCGGAAACCGTTATACATACAGCGTGAACAACATGGCTACAAATATAACAATCGCTGACGCTACATTTAATTTTGATGTTAAACAGTATCCGGGAGTTGAAGTGGTGGATTTGAGATAACCGTTATTGGATACAAGATGCCGGATACAAGATGCACGATATTAGATGCAGGATACATGATACCAGTTCCGTAACTATAGTATTATATTGGAGGCTTCATTTACCTGGAGCCTTTTTTAATAATACCAAACTTGACTTCGTTGGGAGAAAATAAAGAACTTTAAAATGACAAGGGATTTGTCTTTATTCTATATTCAAAATTCCTTGTTCCTTGTTCGGTGTTCCTAATTCCTTGCCGCCTGCCGGCAAAGGCAGGTTCATTATTCTTAAGCCCCCCATCTGAAAGTATTCACAGATAATCCAGCCAGATCAATTACCCTGTCAACAACCGTTGCTGCAACTTCCTCTATGGAAACAGGTTTGCTGTAAAAAGATGGAGTTGCTGGGCATATAATTCCACCCGCAAGTGTGATCGTTTCCATGTTTTTAATATGAATCAAACTGTAGGGTGTATCCCTGGCAACACAGATCAATTTTCTTCTTTCTTTCAAAATCACATCAGCCGCCCTTGTAATGAGGTCATTGGATATGCCGCCGGCAATTCTTCCAAGAGTACCCATACTACAAGGGATAATGATCATGGTATTATACTGGCCCGAACCGGATGCAAATGGGGCATTAAAATCATGTTGAGAATAATATTTGACATCAAAGTTTTGGTAATCGCCGTTATCGAGTTCTGTCTGCCAAACCTGTTTAGCATTTTCAGTGATCACTACAGACAGTTCACTATACTGCCCCTTTAACTGTATGAGTTTAGTTAATAAAACCTTTGCATATACCGACCCACTGGCTCCGGTAATTGCTACCACAATTTTTTGCATTATTTTTACGTTTAGTTTATCTAAGCTACTAAACAAATAAATGATGCAAAAGGTTATTCGTTTCTTATTAATTTTTGCACTTGCTTTTTCAATAAGTTCATTTATTGTCCCAAACAATAATGAAGTTAACTGGATCAGCATAAAAGAGCTCAACGAATTATATATCAAACAACCAAAACCAATTTTATTTGATGTGTATACAAACTGGTGTGGTTGGTGTAAGGAAATGGACAGAACAACCTACAAAAATAAAAAACTGATCAGTTATATCAACGAAAACTATTATGCAATAAAATTGAATGCCGAGTCGCCAGACAGCATGTTTTTTAATAATAAAAAATACGGATTTAAAAAGAAGTATAAAAGCAATGAATTTGCTGAGTTTCTTTTATCAAGTCAGATGCAATTTCCTACAACCGTATTTCTTTCAACTATAGACGCAACACCAGCACCCTTACCCGGTTATTTATCGGCAAGTGATATGGAAGCTCCTTTGAAATATTTTGGAGAAGGGTTTTATAAGAGTCAGACCTTTGTAGAATTTAACAACAACATGAAGAAAGAATGGTGATAGGAAACGGATAGCAGATAACAGATTCTGGGTGTTTGTTATCATCGTAAAATTCTAATTGCAATTGCATTTTTAACTAAAAACTATGAACTGTTTATACTACTAAGTTCTCTCAACAACCCTTCCACATCTAGCGCCTTCGTATACATGTGTAAAGTACCGTCTTTATTTTTGGGCCATAACTCTTTTGGTTTATCCCAATATAATTCTACACCATTCTCATCCGGATCATTCAAGTACAATGCTTCCGATACAGCATGATCTGCAAAACCGGTGAATGGATAATTTACTTTCAGTAAACGGTCATAGATCATCGCCAGGTCTTTCCTTGTAGGATATAAAATGGCGGTATGAAATAAACCTGCACTGTTTAAAGGTGCTGGTTTTGCATCCTTGCTGTACCAGGTGTTTAGCCCTATGTGGTGGTGATAGCCACCCGCAGAGATAAATGCTGCATCTGTACCATACATCGTCGTTACTTCAAAGCCAAGCAGGTCGCAATAAAATCCCAGGGATCTTTTAAGATCTGCAACTTTCAGGTGTATATGGCCGATATGGGTATTTGAGGGGATTTTATAATTTTCAGACATTGGTTGTTTTTATACTACAATGTAATCAATATTCGTCCTTAAAAATTGTATGAATATTTATTAAGTTATTTCACGATCGTCCTAAAAGTTAAATTCACCCTCGGCGTATTTATTTTTTTTGTCTTAGGCAATGAATGAAGCCAGTTGATCTGGGTACTGCCTTTCATGACCAGCAAGCTTCCGCTCTCTAATAAAATAGAGGTAGTTTCTTTTGTTTGTTTGTGTTTAAAAGAAAATTTTCTTGCTGCACCAAAACTGAAAGAAGCAATGGCCGAATATTTACCCAATGTTACTTCATCATCACTATGCCACGACACACCTTCATCGCCGTTGTGATACAAATTCAGTAAGCAAGAATTGTAGGTTGAACCTGTAAGATTTTCTGCAAGTATTTTTAGCTGAAGTAATTCTTTTGTCCAGGTTATTGCATGCCGCGTTATGCCAGAATAGGTATATGAAAACCCGGCGTCGCCATACCAGGCAGTTTTTCTTTTAGTGATGATCAGTTTACCAAAGATCATCGCTTCATCATTTTTCCATTCAATAGTTTGTAACAGGCAGTTAAGAAAATTTCTTGCTTCTGTTTGTTTAAATACTTTACCGTGATAGATCACTTCGCCATCATACGGCAGTAAATTGGGCAGCACATTGTTGTTAAATAAGTCCAAATTATATTTTTTAAATAGATTTTTATATATAATTATAAAGTTTTCTATCTCATTATACTAATACAATTCAAATTAATTATTGTTTAGCGGCATGTTCGCCGATTCGGTTTTACACAATCCTATATTTCAAAAAACCAAATATTACCCGACAAAACCAAAACAAATGATTGATGAGAATTTAAAAATACTTACATTCATTCACTCAATATATGCTATGAAGAATATTTTTTTAAAAATAAACAGGTTATTGTTTGGAATCCTGCTTTTATTCCTGTTCACAGAACTTTCTGCTCAGCAAAACAGGTTGTTGCTTGATGCTCAGCTTTCTGTGGAACGTGAAAAATATAATCTTACCCTTGCTGATATCAGCGATTATAAAATATCTGATCAATACACAGACAAAGCATCAAACCATACCTATACCTATATTCAACAAAAGCATCACAATATCATCGTATATAATGCGATCAGTGTTTTTCTTCTCAAGGATAATAAAGTGATCTATTTTAAGCCGGGCATGGTTGACCATCTCGAAGAAAAAATAAAGACTGATAAACCATCCGTTACTCCGGAAGCAGCGATTGGATATGCATTAGATCATCTCGGTCACAAGGAACCGGTACCGGTTAATATGATCCTTTCTGAAAAAATGGATAACTCATTTAAGTATGAATCGGCAGCGATATCTTCCAGCCCTATAAAAGTACAATTGGTTTACCGGGTAATGGATGATGGTATATACCTGGCATGGGATGTAAGCATAGAAATGAAAAATGAACCTCATTGGTGGAATGTTCGGGTAGATGCTCTGACAGGAAATTTTATAGATAAGAACGATT
>JANOPU010000128.1:0-17069 GCA_031422055.1 Ferruginibacter sp. | reverse complement strand
AGCAATGAATGAAGCGATATCACCTGTGCCACTGGCCGCTAATCCAATAGAAGGATCACTGTTCGTCCAGTTATATGTTGTTCCGTTTACTACGCCTGAAAAGTTTATTGCTGTTGTTGAAGATCCATTACACAAAGACTGATTTGAAGGTTGTAAAACATCTGGTGTAAGGTTTACCGTTATAGAATGTGTAGTGGTATCAAAACATCCGTTAACTGTACCTACTATAAGTTGTATGGTATAAGTCCCGGATTGAGTAAAACTGATTGTAAAAGTACTGCCGGAAGCATTACTGCCATTGCTCGCAGTCCATTGAATGAAATTAATGGTATCAACAGACTGAATTACACTATTGAATGTTATAGGAGCAAGGGAGCATTGAACATTGATACCTGTTATAGCAACAACAGGAGGCTGGTTTACTTTAATATAAATTGGCTTAACAATGGTATCAATACAACCACTAATTCCGGTAATGATCAATTGAATATTATAGGTTCCGGTAGATGTATAAACATGGCTAACCGAATTTCCATTACCGGTTGTACCGTCGCCAAAATCCCATTGATAATCATTGATTCCAAAATAAGAATAGGATGAATCTGTAAGAAAAAGTGTGGTTCTGCCACATATCTTTTGTTGAGTTTCAAAAAAGCCTGCCTGTAGTTTTTCTATTCGCACTGTATCGGGGCCGGGTAAAGTATTTTGGCAACCGAAACTTGATTGCACAGTAAGAAATGGAATATATACACCAGGTAATGAATAGGTATGAAAAACTGTAGTAAGCGTTGTAGGTAAGATGATACCATCGCCAAAATTCCAAAACAAACTGTCAGCATTACTTACTATTGCATCAAAACGTACCTGTTGGTTATTGCAATAATAGGTTTGTGTAAAGTAGAAACTTCCTACCGGTTGCAATATTGAAATATTTTTTTGAATGAATCCAATACATCCGCTGGGAAGGACCACATCAAGCGAAACAATATAATTTCCGGGTAGGGTATAGGTATGCGTTACGGTATCACCAGTTGCTGTTGTACCATCGCCAAAATTCCAGGTAGCTGAGGTTGAAGGAATACTGCTATTGTAAAAGGTAAAAGTATGCGGAGCACAAACGGCAGTAGTATCTGATAAACTAAAATTTGCATTGAAAACACCGGTAATTTTTACGGGTATGGTATCCTTACAACCAAAATTATTAAATGGTATCATTTCAAGCCACATAATAGAATTCACTTGCGGACCGGGGTTTAAAACAACATGCTGACCTGTTCCATATAGTGTTGTATAACTTGAATCCCACCAGTTATAAGTTTGAAAACCGGGAGGCCCATCCAAAGTAGTTATATTAGGAGAAGTACAATTGTATTGTATCTGTATAGATTGTCCACAAGGCTTTTGAACATCTAGATAAGCATATCCCCAGTGGCCTCTTCTTACACAATCAACAGAAGTGAATTCGAGAAACATCGTTTTACCTGCATGGCCACGCAAACTCACAAATACAGTTGACCATGGTTTGTAAACTACGCCTGTATCAACTGTTGACCTTGTAAAACCGGGTAGATTGGAAGTAGAAATATATTCAAATGAAGCACAATCAACATAAGTATTTGTGGCTGAATCAAGAAGTTTAACAGTAAATCTTGGTTGTGTCCAAGTGGTATGACCCGGATCTTCAAATACAACTGCGTAATCATATTTTAATGAAAAATTCGAATCATTGATTGGTACTCGAATTGCATATTGTATCCGTTCAGCCTGTGCACCAATTCTGGTATTACCCAGTTTAACAGCAAAATTGCTTCCATCGGGTGGGTTTATTGGAAACAAACCATAAGGGTCAATGGGAGAAGGCAGCACACGGTTTATTAACGTATGCCTGTTTATTGTTGGTGGAGATGGATTTACAGACACAACATTTGTATTTCCGACAGAATCTACCCGTCCAATAAAACACTTCCAGTTTAAAAAAGAACCGAATTCGAAATCAATATTTTCAGGACACTCAGTAATGCTGTTAGATAATGAAGGAATATATGGGATTCGGTAGTTTTCAGGAATCGATGCAACATCATTTGTAAAAGAAATTTCTCCCTTAACATTCATGATGCCATTTCTTCCATCCCTAACAATTCTGGCAACTCCATTCTTAAATCCGTAAAAAACTGTGATGTCTAGTGGTTTAATAATTTCGCCCAGTGAATTTATCAGTAACCATTTTCTGTTTGCATATACAGCGGTAACCGTTTCTTTAAAATCAAAAACGATTTCATATTTTGTTGGAACAACTAGTATACCTGATTCATTAATAAATCCCCATTTAGAATCGTTCATTACAGCAGCAAGCTTTTTTGAGAAATTTCTTGCTCCATCAAACTCAACCGGACATATTAGCTGCCCACTTTTATTTACAAAGGAAAATTTAGAGTTTTGTAAAACCCTGGCATAACCATTAACATATGGTTCAATTTCTTCCCATAATTTTGAATCAATCTTGGAGTGATTCTCATGGGTTACTGTTGAATAAGTATGTCCGGGGACTTTCTTAGCAGTTAGCGTTTGATTTGATATTTGGGTAAACGCAACATTAGACAGTAATAATAAAACAAAAAGTAAATTTTTTCTCATCGTTCATAGTGATATTGGATAAAAATTAGTTCTATTTGTTTTTATTGCCTGGATTAAGGGCTATATTGGATTCTATATAAACGGAATAACAATTATTTTATTTTATATTTTTTAACATTTAATTTTATTTTTATAAATGAATGATTTACAATTAATTAGTTTGCCTATTTGTAATTCTGAATCAAATTAAAAATATTGAAATGGCATTAATATAAAATACCAGAAGTGCATATGTAAAATAAAGTTGATGCCCAAAAAAGACAATCTGCTTAAATTGATCTAAAGAAAAAATTACAACTAATATTAATTTGTAAAAAAGTGGATTTATAACAACTTTATCTCTCTGATCTGAATTTTTTCTAAAAACTCCTGTCCACGTTTTGTGTGTGTGTGTGTATCTTTTTCACAATCTTCATTCCCCTGACTACTTTACTGAAAGCGGCAAAACCCTGGCCATGATTACCTGAACCTTTTCCAAAATCAAATGATGATTGGTCTCCTATGCAAATGAAAAACTCTGTAGTTGCAGAACCCGTATCCTTTCTTGCCATTGAAATAACAGCATCAGTATGCGAAAGACTGGTTTGATTTGTTGCTTCATGAAAAATACCCTGTAAAGGATAATCCCTTTTTCCATTTACATTCCAAATCCTTCCCTGAATAATACCCGTATTAAAGTCTGTTGGTAGTTCTTCCGCTTTTAAAACCTTGTAAAAAGAACTGCCGGTATATATGCCTTAATTAATTTTTGATAAAAATGCGGCTGCTGTTTTTGGCGCTTTATCTGAATATAGTTCAACCTCTATATCCCCGAGTCCGGTAACAATAAGAATATGTAGATTCTTATATGATGATTGACCACACGAAAAAAAAATAGCAGTAACTAAGAAGACAAGTTTTAGCATATTTACATTATTTTTATTTTGTAAATTTTTTAAAACTAACATTGTAGATTCGGTTACTTATCATTAACTTTTTGCAGCGGGTTCTGAACGTAATGATAGGTATAGAAAAGCAATTCCAATGAATCCTAATAGATATACAACAGCCAGGGACATGAAAATAGTAATAGGATCGGATATGTATCTTTTCATAGAAGTTTTTTTTAAGATGGGATGTTGAGATGTATTCTTTTTAATTAAATCGGGTATTTGTAAAAAGTTGATTCATTTGTAATAAATCTTTTATCGAAATTAAGTGATGCTTCATAATGGTTAAAAGGGTGTAAACAATTATTATGCTAATAAATCGAAACAAGTAAAAAAATATTAAAAAAAATCAGTTTTAGTTATTTATACTACGGATGTTTACGTTTGTACTCATTCTATTATATTCTGAACATTTTATCAATATATCTGTTAATTATTTATAATCTTTATTTCGTCAAAAGAAATAAAATGAATACCTTAATCATCTTCAGTTACTACATCATTATATAAATCTTAAAAAATGAAATATTTATTTTCCCTCAGTATTCTAGGTTTATTTTTATCTTTTGCTACAAGTTCATGTGCACAATCAGATAAATCCAAACGTCCAAGCCCGCCTGCATTGATAAAACAAAAAGTAGGCAATACAACTGTCAGCATTGAATACAGCCAGCCATCAGTAAAAGGAAGAACAATTGGGGAAGATCTTGAACCTAAAGAAGCTGAAGTATGGCGCACAGGTGCAAATGAGGCAACTATTTTTCAAGTTGATAATGATGTCATGATAAATGGGAAAGTATTGCCAAAAGGGAAATATGCATTATTTACCATCGTAAATAAAGACAACTGGACAATCATCTTTAATAAAGAGTGGAAACAATGGGGTGCTTTTAAATATGAAGAAGAAAAGGATGCCTTAAGAGTAATTGTTAAAGAGAGTAAGGCTGAACCATTTGCTGAGAAAATGTTTTTTACGATAGATGACGAAGGAAAAGTTATTTTGATGTGGGGTGAAAAAAAGATAGAATTTTTTGTTAAGTAATCGAAGTATGAAAGTTTATTTTATAAGTGGATTAGCAGCAGACAAAAGGGTATTCAAGCATATTATTTTACCAATAGGCTTTGAAATAGTTTATCTGGATTGGATCACAGCAATAAGAAATGAAAGTCTGGAAAGTTATTCTTTAAGGCTTGCAGAGAAGATAGATCCAACAGAAGAGTTCTCTTTAATTGGATTATCAATGGGAGGTATGATTGCAACAGAAATTTCAAAAAAATTAAACCCTGTTACTACGATACTGCTTTCGAGTGTACCCAGTTATAAACATTTTCCTTTACGCTTCAGAATCGCATATTTTTTAAGATTGCATAAAATGATGCCCACATCTGTGTTAAAGTCTGCATCTATCATGAAACGATTCTTTTCTAATGAGGACCCGCAGGATAAGATCATATTAAAACAAGTCATTAAAGACAGTGATATCGGTTTCATCCGTTGGGCAATTGATGCTATACTGAAATGGAAAAATGAAGATATTCCTGAAAATATTTATCAAATTCACGGAACAAACGATCTGGTATTACCAATAAGGTTTACAAACCCAAATCATACAATACCTAAAGCCGGTCATCTGATGGTTATGGGCAGGGCAAATGAGTTAAACAAAATAATAGGAGAGGTATTGTCTTCTAATTGATTCAGCATTCAGATAGGATTAACCAGTAAAAAGGATTTTACCCAAATTAATTATCACTGTATATTCAGATTACCGTTGATTCTGAATTTCATATCTTTTTGAACTATTATTTTAGCTCCTGTTAAAATAGTTTGTGGTACATTTAATATACATTCTCCATTTAATTCAGGCTCAATAATGATCTCTGCTCCTAACGGCAGGATTGCAGGTGGAATCGCATTATTTCTCCAGTTTGTAGCAACATCCCAATTCCCATTTCCAATAAATGTATATCCTATAGAACCATTTGACACTATTCTGTGTACTGCATTACCAAAATATTCAACTGCATATAACTCCCCATCTTCCGTTTCACCAAAATCAGCAATATAGGCAATCGGAAGCGCTTGGGTAGCTGTTGTTGCGGTATGAGTTACTGTATCATATTTTACTTTATAAAAAATGCCGGTAAAAAAATCAGTTGCTAAGTAATATCCTCTTAAATCGATATAAGTATTCCCACGGTAAACAGTTCCACCGGTTACAGAACCAGAAGGTGCTGGTGTAAGATATGCTGAAATTGGGAAAACATAATTACTTAAGGGTCCCAAACATCCAACAGTATTATTATATACAGCATCTGCCTGATAACAACGCCAACCATAATTAACACCCAAAGACGAATCCACAGGACGGTAATTGATTTCTTCCCATGTGTCCTCGCCAACATCACCAATCCACATATCATTTGTTACTTTATCAAAACTCCATCGAAAAGGATTTCTTAATCCATAAGCAAATATTTCATTACCAAATGGATTGGTAGGAGGAATAGAATAAAATGGTGGGGTGACGGATGTATTGACTTCAAAACGCAGTATTTTCCCTAATAATGAATTCAGGTTCTGTGCATTATTTGTAATATCGCCTTGACCGCCTCCATCACCGGTAGATAAGTATAAATATCCGTCTTTTCCAAAATGAAGTTCTCCACCATTGTGATTTGTATTATTCGGGTGAGGTATTGTGATCATAGTGTCTTTTGATAACGGATCAGCAACATTTGGATCTGCACTAACAGAATATCTTGCAACCTGCAGATCACCATTGCTATTAGTGTAGTAAATATAAAATAACCCGTTTGATGCGTAATTGGGATGAAATGCAAGACTAAGTAAACCCCTTTCACCCATTGTTGTAATATTCGGAACTGTTAAAAATGTTCCTATAAGACCAAATGCTTTATTGTAAACCAATATGCTTCCGGCTTTCTGTACGATAAATATCCTTTTGCTGCCATCACCTGCATGTACAAGTTGTATTGGCAAACTTAAACCGGTTGTTATTACAGGACTTAGCGTTAAAACCGGTTGTGCTTTAATTTTAACAGCAAGAAATAATAGAATGACCAGAAAAGGCTGTATAAAAGTTTTTACGGTTAGCATTTTTTATTTTTTTTGAAATGTGATTTGAGATCAAATAAATATTTCACCAATTTAAATAACTTATAAAATCAAAAAATTATAAGAAATGAATCATTTATAACCAATATCCGGATAATCAAAAATAAAAATGTAACAATGAAGAATAGATGCTTTAGACATATATAATTTTCATGAAAGACCGGGTAGTTGATACCTGGATGATCTATTTATGACAGTTATGCAGAGGTTGATTAAATTCTTAAACTTGAAAGTTAAAAGTTTATTTGTTTATTTAAAATCTTACAAAATATTTAATACCGTTTATAGTCTGTAATTGCGAGCCAGATTTAACTGAGCCTTGAAAATCTTTTCTTTCGTTTGATGTATAATAAGTAAACATGGCACGATCAATACTTTTTATTTTTCCCCGGATCAATATATCATCAAAAGATGCATAATAATTTAAATTAGTAGATCCAACAGATTTCAATTTTCCTTTTAAAGCCTCATTATCATATGTAGTGTACCAGGTTATTGAAATGTTGCCCGCCTGTTTTATTTTTCCACTTAAAGCTTCATTTTCCATTAATGTATAATATTGTATCTTACTTGATCCAATAGTTTTTATTTTTCCAACGAAGGACTTATCATCAAAAGAAGCATAATAAGTGATCAGTGTTTTACCGATATATTTAACTTTACCTCTGAATGCTTCATTGTCATTGGCAGGATAATATTCAACCCTTCCAGGATAAACATCAAGTTTTATCATACTGGGAATTCTTTCGGAATATACTTCATTACCCCAGGCAATAACACTTCCGTCATTCTTTATTGTCATTGTAACACCTCCATCCAATAAGACAGAGAACATTTCAAAACTACCATCTCTATTGAGATCAATCCTTGATATTTTTTGACCAAAAGCAGAAATGAATAAGACTGTAACGATAATCGATAAAAGTATTTTTTTCATATAGTTGTGTTTAAAAAATAATAATTAGATATTTAAATAGATTTGTAACCAATTAATTTGAATAAAACTTTCCTGTAAAGGAATTAAATCCAAAATTGAAATTAAGCATAAATAGTGAAAAACAGAAATAATAGTAACCCGGTTTATGAAGCATTAAAGACAGCCTGTTCGGTTGGAATTTTTATTCATAATTCTTTAATTTAGTATAAATTAAACAAAACAAGTTGCCAGAATTTGCCAAAAGTCAGCATCAGCCATCTGACGAAAAGCCACTTAAATCTTTAATATTCTAATCGAAACTTAGACTATTTTCATAATTCATACCTTTGCGTCCTAAAATTATTGTAACAATGAAAGAAGTATATATAATATCTGCCGTTCGAACACCCATTGGTAGTTTTGGCGGATCCCTAAAAGGTTTTTCTGCCACTCAATTAGGTGGATTTGCTATTAAAGGCGCATTGGAAAAAGCGGGAGTAAAACCAGAACTGGTAAACGATGTATTAATGGGGTCGGTAATTCAGGCAAACCTTGGTCAGGCTCCGGCGAGGCAAGCATCAAAATTTGCCGGTTTACCCAATGAGGTTAATTGTACAACCATCAATAAGGTTTGTGCCAGTGGCATGAAAGCCATTTCACAGGCTGCACAAAGTATCATGCTCGGTGATGCGGATATTGTTGTTGCCGGAGGAATGGAAAGCATGAGCAATGTGCCATTTTATACTGACAGTGTTCGGTGGGGTAATAAATATGGCAATACACAACTAATAGACGGGCTTGCAAAAGACGGACTGACCGATGTTTACGATGGCAAAGCTATGGGCAATGCCGCAGAACTTTGTGCCAGTACCTGCGGTATCAGCAGGGAAGAGCAGGATGCTTTTGCCATTGAAAGTTACAAACGCAGCCAGGCTTCTGTTAATGACGGAAAATTCAGCAATGAAATTATACCTGTTTCCATTCCTCAACGCAGTGGCGATCCGGTTATTTTTTCAAAAGACGAAGAACCATTCAATGTAAAATTTGATAAGATCGCTTCTTTAAAAGGCGCTTTTCAAAAAGACGGAACGGTTACTGCCGCCAACGCATCAACGATGAATGATGGTGCAGCTGCATTGGTTTTAATGAGTAAAGAAAAAGCGGTGGAACTTGGTTTAAAACCCATTGCAAAAATAGTTTCCTATGCAGATGCGGAACAGGCCCCTGAATGGTTTACAACTACTCCATCTTTGGCAGTTCCAAAAGCAGTAGCTAAGGGAGGATTAAAAATGGAAGACATCTCTTTCTGGGAACTGAACGAAGCTTTTTCTGTTGTTGGAATTGAGAATAGTAAAAGAATGAAACTTGACCCTTCAAAGGTTAATGTAAATGGGGGAGCAGTTTCTATTGGCCACCCATTAGGTTGTAGTGGAGCAAGGATCATTGTAACATTGATCAATGTACTCAAACAAAATAAAGCAAAATATGGTGCTGCAGGAATTTGTAATGGCGGCGGCGGGGCTAGTGCAATGGTGATTGAGAGTATGTGATGCTGGTTACTGGATACTGGATTTACATAATCATTGATTTTTTAAAATATCGAAAAATAAAAATGCCGGATAACTATTTAATCCGGCATTTTAGTATCGTTTATAAGAACAATTTAAAATAAAAACAATCAATTATTAAGCAACGCTTATGATCCAGCATCTATTTCACTCCCAACTGTTGCAGAAATTTTTCAGAATTTGCTTTTACTCCAGGAGCTGGATCTAAACTCAATGCCTTTTTGAAACTGGCAATTGCATTCTTTGTATCACCCTTGGTAAAATAGGCTTCGCCCCGGCTATCCCATGCATTAGCACTTTTAGGAAATCGTGCAGTATTTATTAAAAAAACTTCTATGGCTTTGTCGATACTACCAGCACCCATTAACTGGTAACCATAGGTGTTGATCTCTGATTCTGTTGCACCCGGAAGAGCGTCTTTCATGATCTTATCAGCTTCATCGGTTTTTCCCATGGCTGTAAGAATATTTGATTTAGTACTTTGAGTGGTAAAACTGTTATTCAGTAATATGGCCTGTTCGATCCATTTCAAACCTTGTTTTAAATCAACTTTATTCTGAAGTGAATATGTAGCAGCGGATGAAAACCCCTGCCAGGTAAACCCAATGGGCCCTTTTAATTCTTCTATCGCATTCGATATTACAATTGCGTCAACCGCAAATTCTATCTTCACAGGAAATTGCTTTTTCTCCCAGTTCAATACCAGTTCTGCACTGTTTTTTGTAAGATTAATAAAATCATACGTTAATAAATCTGTATGCTGAACATCACGCAATTGTATATTTGATCTTAGCTGATCATTTTTTTGATCATAAAAAAAACTTCCCCATGATCTGTGATCATTTGAGAGGATCACTTCACCGGAATTATCCTTATTAATGACAAAGAACAAACCGTATGCACCTGCAGGAACTGATTTCCCTTCTACCTTAACATCATGTGAAAAACGGATCAGTGTATTTTCATTGGCACCAGCCCGCCATGGAGCTGAATTTCCCGTTCCAAATGCCTGTATATTCCATCCAAATGGCACCAGTTTTCCCCATATTTCTCTGTTCTTTACAGCAGGCCTTGAATAATTTACATCAACGGTAGATATACCGATCGTTTGAGATATAACAGCTGATGGACTTGGTGTTCGTACTGTTGTAATCCCCTGTGATTTTAAAGTTAATGCAGCTGAAAATAATAATAAAAATGACATAAGCTTGAAGGAAATTGATCTGGACATGATAACTCGTTTAAATGATGAAGTGCTTGTTTTACACCTATAAATTACAGCATTTAACACTGTATCTCACTTCTAATATTTCGACGGTTGTACAGAATGATAAAAGGTTTGATTTTTATTATAATAAAGAAATGAAAATGGATCAACAAATGAAATTGAAAAAAAAATTTGCAGTATCTTCCGTTCATGATAAAAAAATATTTTATCCTATTTATCTTAGCTGTTTTAGTTGCCGGCTTTTCAGTGAATACAGGGCATCCATCTGAATCAACAGAGGCAACTGAAGTAAAAAAATTATACAAAAGGAATATAGGAATTTTCAGGCAAGAAGCTACGGCCTTGTGCCAACTAATAAAAAAAGGAGACGAAAAAAAGATACAGCAACAATTTTTAAAAACACGCAAGGCTTATAAACAAATAGAACTTTTTGCGGAATATTGGTTTGGATTTTATGCTGTTAAGTTAAACGGCCCGCCGATCCCTTTTTATGAAGAAGCAGAAGCAGACGTTCCCATACAATATCCAACAGGCCTTCAACTGATCGAATCATGGATCTTTCCACATATCAATAAAACAGTAAAAGACCAATTAGTACAACAGGCCGCTGAGGTACTGCGCTATTCAATAGAATTACCCCAGGTGAATGAGACCTATGATTTTGATGACAATAATATTTTTGATGCAGTAATGGAACAGTTATACCGCATTACAACCATAGGAATCAGTGGTTTTGATTCACAGGCTGCATTCAATAGTTTACCCGAATGCAATTCATCCTTAGAGGGACTACAGCAGATTTTAAATATATATAAAAAAAGAATTAATACTTATTCCAGTTCATCTTTCACATCAATATATTCCAGGCTAACTGAAGCCCGGAAGTACATTAATCTGCACAGTAATTTCAATTCTTTTAACCGCATGGAATTCATTCAACGCTTTCTTGATCCGCTGGCAATTGAAATTGGCCAATATAAATCAGCCATGAACTACCATGACAATCCATCCGGAGAGTATTATTGTGCCATCAAAAAAAATAATTCTATGTTCAGTCCCGGGGCGTTTAATGCTTATCGTTTTCTGGATGACTATACTTCTTCTCCATATAAAATTGAACTGGGCAGAAAACTTTTTTTTGAAACACAACTCTCGTCCAACAATAAACGCAGTTGTGCTACTTGTCATATACCGGGTAAAGCTTTCACCGATGGATTAAAAACAAGTTTGGCACTGGATGGTCATTCTCCTTTACCCCGCAATGCACCTACAATCTGGAATGCCTGCCTGCAAAGGACCCTGTTTTTAGACAGCCGCAGCCGTAACCTGGAAGACCAGGTAATGCAGGTATTGAATAATGCAAAAGAGATGAATGGTTCAGCAACAGAAACTGCTGAAAAGATCTTACAACAAAAAGAGTACAATGAATTATATAAAAAAGCATATCCGGATCAATCAAATGAAAAAGCCGCAGTGAATATTTGCAATGCCATTGCTTCTTACGAACGCACATTGATTGCCCTCAATGCACGTTTTGATAAACACATGAATGGAAAAAGAAACCTGTCCAACAATGAAATAAACGGTTTTAATTTATTCATGGGCAAAGCAAAATGCGGCACCTGTCATTTCATGCCATTATTCAGTGGAGCAAAGCCACCCCGGTTTTATTATATTGAAAGTGAAGTTTTGGGAATACCTGAAGATCCAAAAGCAACACCCGTAAAGCTTGATAAAGATTCGGGCAGGTACTTTGTTACCCGATCTGAAGTTCATTTATTTTCATTCAAAACACCGACGCTAAGAAATATTGCACTTACTGCTCCCTATATGCATAACGGCGCCTTTAATACCTTGGAAGAAGTGATCGATTTTTACAATAATGGTGGTGGTAAAGGGTTGCATATTGCTCCTGCCAATCAATCCCTGTCTTTCGATAAATTAGATCTGAGTAAAAAAGAAAAAAGAGATCTTGTATTGTTCATGAAAACGCTCACAGACACTTCTACCGCTTATTAATCCGTCCATTGCAGGAAAGAAGAAATTTTATTCGTTATTCATAAATAAACTGAGATTGTTTCATTCCTCTCAATGACGATATAAACCCCAATTTGTTCATCTGCCCCTTAAAGAATAAATTTGCCGACCAATAAACCAATAAACAAATAAACGATACATGCGACAAATAGCCTTTAGAGAAGCCCTAAGAGAAGCCATGCAGGAAGAAATGAGACGTGATGAACGTGTATTTTTAATGGGAGAGGAAGTAGCTGAATACAATGGTGCCTATAAAGTAAGCCAGGGAATGCTGGATGAATTTGGAGAAAAAAGGGTGATCGATACTCCTATTGCTGAGTTGGGTTTTACAGCAATTGCGGTTGGAGCTGCCCAGAACGGGTTAAGGCCCATTGTAGAATTCATGACCTGGAACTTTGCTGTATTGGCTTTAGATCAAATTTTAAATACTGCTTCTAAAATGCTCGCAATGAGTGGGGGACAGGTTGGGTGTCCAATCGTTTTCAGGGGGGCCACAGGCAGTGCAGGTCAGTTAGGAGCGCAGCATTCTACTTCTTTTGAAAGTATGTATGCGAATATTCCCGGAATTAAAGTTATATCAGTTAGTAATCCTTATGATGCAAAAGGATTATTAAAATCTGCTATTAGAGATGATGATCCTGTGGTTTTCATGGAAAGCGAAGTGATGTATGGTGATAAAGGAGACGTTCCGGAAGGTGAATACCTGATACCGATCGGCAAGGCGAATGTGGTAAGAGAAGGAACGGATGTTACCATTGTATCTTTTAATAAAATGATGAAAGTTGCTTTAGGGGCAGCTGAAGAACTTCAAAAAGAAAATATAAGTGCAGAAGTTATTGATCTCAGAACGATACGCCCTCTCGATTGGTTCACCATACTGGAAAGTGTAAAAAAAACAAATCGCCTGGTGATCGTAGAGGAACAATGGCCTTTTGCATCAGTTTCTTCAGAGATATCTTACCGGATACAAAAAGAAGGATTTGATTACCTCGATGCTCCTATCAGGCGCATTACATCAGCAGATGCACCTATGCATTATGCACCTAATTTAGTTGCGGCTTATCTACCTGATATACCCCGTACAGTTAAACTTGTAAAAGAAGTGATGTACTTAAAGAAATAATATTTTGAGTATTCCGAAAATATACAAAAAGAGATATTTTTTTTTCGTCATCTTATTGATATGTGGATCTAATACTTTTTCACAAAAGTTATTTACCAGCATTTTTGCAGGTTCCAGCAACTATTCAGGTGACTTGCAGGAGAAATTTTTTACATTAAATCAGTCCCGTCCTGCTATTGGTGTTGGCCTCCTGTATGAGATCAATGATAAAATGCTTATTCGTGGAGATTTTACTTATGGCAATCTGAATGCACATGATAAATATGGTTCAAAAAATAAAGCAAGGAACCTTAGTTTTTATTCAAACATTACTGAATATTCCCTATGTTATGAATATACTTTATTAAACCTTTACCAGTATAGAGTATCCCCTTATCTTTTTACCGGGATTGCCTTGTTCGACTTTAATCCATACACAAAAACTGAAAAAGGAAATATAGTTTTTCTGGCTGAATTGAATACAGAAGGGCAGGGGTTTTATAATGGAAGAAAAATTTATAAGCTAAAACAATATTCGATTCCTATTGGTGGTGGCATTCAATGGGCTATAAATGACAATAAAAGAATCGGCATCGTATTCGGATTTAGAAAAACTTTTACTGATTATTTAGATGATGTAAGCACAACCTTTGTAGATGAAACAATATTAGCTTTGAACCGTGGACAGAAAGCAGCAGATATTGCTTACCGGGGTGATGAACTTCCCAATGGCGCACCATATCCATCCGACGGATCATTGAGAGGTAGTGCCAAAAGTAAGGATTGGTATTATTTTACCGGTTTAACCTTCAGAATTAGAATAGCCCCGGGAAAAAGAGTTAGAACATTCAGATATGATAGAGAAAAATCTAAGAAATCAAGCCTGAAATGTCCAAGTGTTTTTTAATGATTGAATTAGGCAATGTCCTTGAATGTACAAAACGTTCTTATGCTTACGTCTAATAGCATTTCATATCTGCCTTTCTCTATAAGATTTTTAAAAGTAATTTGTCTGCAATAAATAATCTTTTCAACTTTCTTCATTTAAATCTGTTTTACATTTACAAGTAAATCTTATTAATGGCCTATCACTCATTGGAAGAATGTCTGCTCGATCTTGAAAAAAACGGGCAACTCATAAGAATAAAAGAAGAAGTAGATCCATATCTTCAGATGGCTGCTATACATTTACGCGTTTTTGAAGCGAAAGGACCTGCTTTGTTATTTGAAAATGTTAAGGGATCTACCTTTCGAGCAGTTTCCAATATTTTCGGCACATTGGAGCGTAGTAAATTTATTTTTCGAAATAGCCTTAATACAGTACAGCGTTTAATTGAAATGAAAAGTGATCCAATACAGGCAATAAAACATCCTGTTAATAACTTTAATGTTGGCTTGGCAGCGTTGAAAGCATTGCCCTTAAAAAATCCATTTTCTAAACCGGTACTGGCAAGTCAAATCAATATAGCAGATCTCCCGTTGATCCATCATTGGCCCATGGATGGTGGCGCATTTGTAACATTACCACAAGTGTATACCGAGGATCCGGAAAAACCGGGCATCATGCATGCAAATCTGGGTATGTACCGGATACAGCTTACCGGAAACGAATATGAATTGAACAGGGAGGCAGGCCTTCATTATCAGCTTCACCGGGGGATAGGAGTTCATCAGGCAAAAGCGAATAAAAAAGGGTTACCCCTTAAAGTGAGTGTATTTGTTGGCGGGCCACCTTCACATGCAGTAGCTGCCGTAATGCCATTGCCAGAAGGCATGAGCGAAATGACTTTTGCAGGAGTGTTGGGAGGCAGAAGGTTCCGGTATGTTTATGAAGATGGATTTTGTATCAGTACTGATGCAGACTTTGTGATTACCGGTGAAGTTTTTCCGGGTGACAATAAACCTGAAGGGCCGTTTGGTGACCACCTGGGTTATTACAGCCTGAAACATTTGTTTCCGGTTATGAAGATCCATAAGGTTTATGCAAAGAAAAATGCAATCTGGCCTTTCACCGTTGTTGGGCGCCCACCACAGGAAGATACCAGTTTCGGACAATTGATACATGCCATCACCGGCAATGCTGTTCAGGTAGAAATACCCGGACTGAAAGGAGTGCATGCAGTGGATGCTGCAGGTGTTCACCCTTTATTACTGGCTGTTGGCAGTGAACGTTACACTCCTTATGAACCCGCAAAGCAACCGGCAGAATTACTTACCATTGCCAATCATATTTTGGGAACCGGGCAATTGAGCCTTGCTAAATTTTTATTCATAACTGCAGATGACCAACAAGGCACTGTAAATGATAATAAACTAAGCGCACAGGATGTGGAACCATTCCTTCAATTTGTATTAAAAAGAATTAACCTGCAGCGTGATATCCATTTTTATACAAACACTACGATCGATACACTCGATTATTCAGGGAATGGATTGAACAGTGGAAGCAAGGTGGTTTTTGCAGCATATGGAGCTATTATCCGTGAGTTGGCAACGGCAGTACCCCAGTTTTTAAGAACCCTGACTGGTTTTACAGAACCATGCATAGCAATACCTGGCGTGATAGTTATGAAATGTAAATCATTTACAAATTATGATGCCGCACATATTGAAATGAATACATTAAATGATCAACTTCAAAAACAGGTTGAACTGCTAAAAAATATACCTCTGATAGTTATTGCAGATGATACGGAATTTACCGCCGCTACGCTACGAAATTTTTTATGGGTTACATTCACCAGGTGTAATCCATCGCATGATATATACGGCATTGATCATTTTGTATTAAACAAACACTGGGGTTGCAATGGCCCATTAGTAATAGATGCCCGAAAAAAGCCTCATCATGCACCTGCAGTGGAAAAAGACGAAGCAACGGAAAAAAGTATTGATCACATTTTTAATAAGGGAGGAAGTTTATGTAATGTATTACACCTTTAATGTTACCTTTTACTTTAATAGTTTTTTTTAAACCAATCTAATAATGAAATTCAATTACCTGGTTCTGCTACTTTTACTGATCCAATCTTGCATTGCCCAACCTGTTGAACAAATACCCACCAATAAAGATGACAATACACTGCTTTGGGAAATAAGCGGAAATCATTTATCAAAATCCAGTTATCTTTTTGGAACATTTCATTTAATGTGTAAAGAAGATATTCATTTCAGTAAAGGACTTAACAATGCTATCATTAATGCAGAAGAAGTTTATTTTGAAATGGATCTGGATGATCCTGCAAATACACTTGGCGCTATATTCTTCATGAATATGAAAGATGGAAAAATGTTGAAAGATCTGTATACTGCTGCTGAGTATTCACGTCTTGCTACTTATTTTACCGACAGCCTTAACATGCCCATGGCCATGCTTCAACGAATGAAACCAAATTTCCTGGAAGCACTGTTATACCCAAAGATGATGCCTTGCAAAACCATGAGCGGGGTAGAAGAAGAACTATTAAAAATTATTAAAGCTCAAAAAAAAGAGATAAAAGGGTTTGAAACCATCGC
>JANOPU010000127.1:0-29428 GCA_031422055.1 Ferruginibacter sp. | reverse complement strand
CCGCCTGATACCTGCTGTATCAATCAATACAAATTCTTTATTGAATAAATTATAATGAGTATGGATAGTGTCTCTGGTAGTGCCGGCAATATCACTTACAATGGTACGTTCTTTACCGATCAATGCATTTAATAAAGAAGATTTCCCCACATTTGGCTGTCCGATGATTGCAAATTTCGGAACTTCATCCAAAGCAGCATTTTCATCTACATTATCTTCAGGGATCAAAGCAACAAGAGCATCAAGCAATTCACCGGTACCACTGCCGCTTATTGAGGAAAGAAAGAAAATATTTTCAAACCCCAGGCTGTAAAATTCACTTGCTTCCAGCAGGCGGTTGTGATTATCTACTTTATTTACAACCAAAAAAACAGGCTTGGTACTTTTACGAAGCATATCAGCCATTGCTTCGTCTAAATTGCTGATGCCAGTTGCCGCATCAACCATGAAAATGATGGCATTGGCTTCATCAATGGCTATATGAACCTGTTTGCGTATTTCTCTTTCAAATACGTCCTGGCTTTGAGGAACAAAACCTCCTGTATCAATAACGTTAAATGTTTTTCCTGTCCATTCTGCAACACCATACTGCCTGTCTCTTGTTACACCACTTACGTCATCTACAATTGCTTTGCGTTGCTCAAGCAAACGATTGAAAAATGTACTTTTGCCAACATTTGGCCTTCCTGTTATTGCTACTGTGAAACTCATAAACTAATTGATAATTTTTAAAATGATAATTGATAATGGCTAAATGCAGGTATTTATAATTATCCATTACTGCATTATCAATTATCCATTAATACCCGTATTCTTTCAAATGTGTCTCATTATCTCTCCATTTTGGCCGTACTTTGACATACAATTCGAGAAACACTTTACTGCCCAAAAATTCTTCAATATCTTTTCTTGCCAATGTACCCAGTTGCTTGATCATTTTTCCTCCTTCCCCTAATATAATACCTTTTTGTGTATCCCGTTGCACAATGATATCAGCAGTTATCTTAATAAGGGTAGTTTTTTCCTTGAACTCCTGAATCAATACAGCAGTATGATAGGGTAATTCTTCTTGAAATAACTGGAATATTTTTTCCCGGATCAGTTCACTTACAAAAAACTTTGTAGGCATATCACTCAGGTCATCACCTTCATAAAAAGGGTGTCCCTCTGGCAAATAATGAAGTATGCGCTGCAATAAAATATCTATCCCTTTATTTTTAAGAGCAGAAATAACAATTACTTCTTTACAATATGATTGTTGCTCATAAAATTTCTTTGAAGCTTCCAGCAACTTTTCGTCCTTAATAGCATCAGATTTATTCAGTAAAAGTAAAGCAGGTGCTTTTAAGTGCAGCGCCGAAAATATTTCATGGCTTTCTTTTGTCTCCTCTCTGGCATCTGCTATTAACAGACCAAGGTCAGCATCTTCCAGGCTTCCCTTTACAGCCTGCATCATTTTTTCGTGTAATTTGTATTTAGGTTCAATGATACCGGGTGTATCAGAAAAAATGATCTGGTAATTTTCATTGGTCAGGATGGCTTTTATGCGATGCCTTGTCGTTTGTACCTTATGTGATACAATGGCCATTTTTTCGCCCATTAAAGCATTTAATAATGTGCTTTTACCTGCATTTGGCTTACCAAAAATATTTACAAACCCTACTTTCATTTCAATATTATAAAAAAAGGCCCGGTTTTTCCGAGCCTGTTAGTTGCGAAGAGAAGGATCGAACTTCTGACCTTCGGGTTATGAGCCCGACGAGCTACCGCTGCTCTACTTCGCGGTGCAAAAATAAGATATTATGCCGTTGTAGCCAAAATTTATATTTTAGTTGCTCAATTGTAACTATGTCAAGAAAATATTTTATACCATTTTTAGCAGTTATTTCCATCATATTGCTATCAGATTGTAAAAGTGCAGTAAAAACAAGAAAAGATGAAGTGTACAGCAGACACCTGCAACAGCATGTAAAACTTACGATCGTTTCCACTCCAATGCCATCTAATAAATCTGAGATGAACTTATTGCTGTTAAATGATGGTCAGGATTTTGAAAAATTGCGTGTAAAAGAAATTGTAGACAGCCTTTATAGTAAAAAACAGATCAAACCTTTAATCATAGTAGGAATACATCCAGGTGACCGGCTACAGGAATATGGTGTAGCAGACATTCCAAATTATCAAAACCAGGGAAACCGTTCGGGCAAATATTCCAGGTTCATAGATAATGAATTATACGCATTTGTAAAAAAGAAAGTTGGCGTCAGAAAATTCAGTTCTATCGCTATTGCAGGATACTCACAGGGAGGTTTATCCGCTTTTGATATTGCCTGGGACCATGCTGACAAAATAGATAAAACAGGCATTTTTTCAGGTTCTTTCTGGTGGCGTGATACCGATGTTTCAGATTCAGCTTACACAGATGAAAAGAACAGGATCATGATCAATAAGATTCGTTCATCAAGAAAAAAACCTCACTTACAATATTGGTTTTATGCAGGTAATAAAGAAGAAACGGGTGACCGTGATAAAGATGGCATCATTGATGTTATTGATGATACAAAAGATCTCATTGAAATCATTAAAAACAAAAAGGTTTGCAGTCCCGATGATATTGTCTATACCGAAGACCCAAATGGTTTACATGATCCTATTTACTGGAGCCATTATTTCCCATCATTTCTTATCTGGGCTTTTGGTGAAAAATAATGGGAACCTTTAATATTGATCATCTGTTTTTTCTAACCACTGAACTGGCACCGGTACTATGCTGATCTTTAATAACAGCATTCCCTTTAAAATAAATATCACTGGCACCACTGGCATGAGCTGTCATTTCTTTATTCACGGTAATATTCACATCCGAAGCGCCAGATGCTTTGGCAGTACATATTTCAGTAATTAGATCATAAGCTTTAACATCACTGGCGCCACTGGTTTCAATATTTACAACAGTAGCAGTTCCTTTGATACTTGCATCAGATGCACCGCTTAATTTAATAGCAAGATCACTTACTGAAACACTTCCTTTAAAATCACTGGCACCGGATAATTTTAATAAAAATGAAGTTCCTTTTATTTCGCCTGAAACAATGACATCTGAAGCGCCTGAGGCATCCAGTTTTAACAGATCTTTAAAAGAAACGTATGCTCGTAATTTTCGGTTTCCTTTGGTCCAGTTTTTCTCACCATCATAAAATATTTTTAAGACACTATTTTCTATAACTGTTTTAATACCATCAATATATTTAACTTCTGATGCACTAATTGCAATCTCTTCTTTATCAGATTGAGAAAGATAAATATCAATACCACCCGAAATAATGATAGAATTATAACTACCATTCAAAGAACGTAAAACTGCATTAGGATCTACAACAAATTGCTTTTGTGCATAAACGAAAATTGTAAAAAACAGTATGCTTATCAGAAAAAATATTTTTTTCATTTCAATTTTATTTTTGAATTAATTATTTAGATTTTTTAACCACACCGCCACTGTTAATACTAATATCTTTAATCACAGCGGTTCCTTTATAGTGTATGCCTCCTCCACTATTTGCCTTAGCAGATAATTCCTTTTCAACTGTTATACGAATCTCTGCTCCACTACTTGCCTGTGCATCACAAAAACCTACAGCCAGTTCATATCCTTTAAAACTGGCACCACTGCCCGCCTCAATACTGATCTTATCTGAACTTCCGGAAATATTTACTTCTGACCCACTATTCTGGTCAATCACTAATTGTTTAGCCTTTATATTCCCTTTGAAATATGAGCCACTTGTACATTTTATTTCAAGGCTTGCCACATCGATGCCAGCCGGAAGTTTTACATTTGCACCCCCGCTCGCTGTTAATTTTTCCAGTGTCTTAAAAGATACATATGCTTTTAGTTTTCTTCTGTTATTATCACTCCAGTTTATGGCATTATTATCATAGTATATCTTTAAAACTCCTTTCTCCACAATTGTTTTAAAATGTTCAGCGTATTTTTCATCGCTGTAGCTTATTGCAAGCGACTCTTCAGTTCCCTGTGAAAGATAAACTTCAATACCATCAGTTACACTTATTGCTGAAAATGAAGCATTTAAAGTACGTGTTTTTGCATCTGCATCATTGATAACTGAATTTTCCTGTGCAATTGCGACGGTACCGAAAAAAGTACATAATAAAATTAATAAAATTTTCATGGCTATAATTTTAATTGGTAAACGTATTTCATGATACAATAGTTACAAACCTTCATAAAAAAATAAAAAAAAATATTCATTTCATTAATTTGGACATAACTTCGTAATAAATCGTTCTTATCATTATTGCCAGAATTTCCGGGGTGCTTTTAATAAAGGCTGAGATCAAACCCGTTTAACCTGCACAGGATAATGCCTGCGAAGGGAGTTAAATTTTTACCCGGTACGTTCCCGGATCTTCGGCACAAATATTTATCGAATGAAATATGTTTTATTAAGCACTTTTTTGTGTCAGGTGATTTTCGTTTGCAATGCTCAAAAAATAAACAATTCAAACGATACTACTCTTATGCAACCTGTTGAATTAATTGCCATACGTGCCTCAGGTAAAACACCTGTTGCCAAGACTGATCTATTAAAAGTCGATATTGAAAAAAATAACACAGGCCAGGACTTGCCATTTTTATTAAATCAAACGCCCTCTGTCATCGTTAATTCAGATGCAGGAAATGGTATTGGGTATACCGGTATCAGGATCAGGGGATCAGATGCCAGTCGAATTAACGTTACGCTAAACGGGATACCTTATAATGATGCTGAAAGCCAGGGCACATTCTTTGTTGATATACCTGATATTGCTTCTTCTGCCGGAAGCATACAGGTGCAAAGAGGTGTTGGTACATCAACAAACGGGACTGGTTCATTTGGAGGTGCGATCAATGTGAGTACAAATGAAATTGAAACAAAAAAAGCAGTTGAATTTAATAACAGTTTCGGCTCATATCATACAATGAAGAATACTTTAATAATTAACAGCGGAATTTTATCAAAACATTTTACTGTTGATGCAAGAATTAGTAATATACAAAGTGACGGATATATTGAAAGGGCTGAAACCCGTTTACAGTCATTTTATACAAGTGTTGCATATATCAATGCAAATAACTCATTGCGATTCAATGTTTTTTCCGGAAAAGAAAAAACATACCAGGCATGGAATGGTATAGATGAAAAAACACTTTCTATGAACAGGAGGTACAATTCAGCGGGCACTGAAAAGGCTGGTGAACCATATGAGAATGAAACTGATAATTATACCCAGACACATTACCAACTTTTTTTCAATCATCAATTTAATGCTAACTGGAAAGGCAATGCGGCTGTTTTTTTAACAAAAGGAAAAGGTTATTATGAACAATATAAAGCCGAGGAAAGTTTGAAAGATTATGGTTTACCAGATTATAATACAGGTTCTATAATTATTGACAAAACAGATCTCATAAGAAGGCTTTGGCTTGACAACAGTTTTTATGGTTCAGTATTTTCAGTTCAGTATTCAAAAAAGAACACAAACATTATCATAGGTGGTGGATGGAATAGTTATGATGGAAATCATTTTGGGGAGATCATTTGGGCTAAAGTACAAGCCGCTGTTCCTTATCAATACAATTGGTACCAATTAACCGCTTTCAAAAAGGATCTATCCGGATATACAAAATGGACACAACAGATCAATAAACACTGGCAAACATTTGTTGATCTTCAGGTTAGATCAGTAAAATACAAAATAAACGGGTTTAGAAATAACCCCACACTATTTGTAAAAAATAATTATACTTTTTTTAATCCTAAAACAGGAATTACTTATACAAAAAATAAAACACAAGCCTGGATCTCTTATGGCCGTTCTGCCAAGGAACCTAACCGGGATGATTTTGAATCAGGTATTTTAACAACCCCCAAAGCAGAAAAACTGAATGACTTTGAAGCAGGCATTGAAAACAAGAGTATAACAGGATCATGGGGAATAAATATTTACTACATGTTATATAAAGACCAGCTTGTACTTACTGGAAAGATCAATGATGTTGGGGCATATACGAGAACCAATATACCAAACAGCTATCGGTCAGGCATAGAATTGACAGGAAATAAAATTTTCAATAAATGGATTTCCATCAATGGGAATATTTCATTCAGTGAAAATAAAATAAAAAATTATACTGAATATATTGATGATTATGATAACGGCGGGCAACAAACTAATTTTTTTACTAAAACCGATATTTCATTTTCCCCATCAATTATTGGGTCTGCTTCTGTAAATATCATCCCTTTTAAAAATGCAGAAGTTAATCTCATTAGTAAATATGTAGGCAGGCAATACCTGGATAATACCGCTAATAAATCCAGAAGCCTCAGCGATTTTTATGTACAGGATATCAGGATGAGTTACCAATTAAAATACAGAACGATCAAATCGATAAGGCTATTTGCACAATGCAATAATGTTTTTTCAAAAAAATATGAACCAAATGGTTATACTTTCAGTTACTTGTCTGGGGGTAGTTTAAATACGGAGAATTTTTATTACCCAATGGCAACAGTGAATTTCATGATGGGGGTGAATATAAAGTTGTAATAAGTTTATAGTTAATAGTTGTTTATTTAATTTCGATAACCGTTCAAATATTGCAGCCGCAACTATGAACCAAGAACTAAGAACTCTTGTTTTTCTCCTGCCACTCCAACATACCCCCTGTAAGATTCTTTACATTTTTGAATCCAAATGTCTCCAGCATTAAACAAGCTTGCATACTTCGGTTTCCACTTCGGCAATAACAAATTATTTCTTCATTTTTCAAATCATCGATATCATCTATCATCATGGATTGTATCTGCCCGAGTGGTAATAACTTACCGCCAATATTAAAATCCATATGTTCGGATGGTTCTCTTACATCAATTAAATTCACCTCAACTTTGGAATCCAGTTTTGCTTTTAATTCTGAAGAAGATATTATTTGCATATTTTAATTTATTTATTGAATAATGGTTGAATCCATGACTTTCATAACAGGACTGATCCAAAGATCTATTAATTGGCCCGACTGAATATACATTGGTGCTTTATCTTCATTAAGCGGCATTGGTTTTTGTTTGAAAATAAATGCAGCAGCGGTATCTGAAATCCCTGGGTCTGTTATTAATGCACCGATATAAATTCCGTTTGCTTCCAAAAGTGCCTTTGCCTCTTCCACTGTTAATCCCAGTAATGTCGGAACTGGGAATCGTTCATTTGTCAATCCACCAGCTATAACCAGATCTACCCGGCTTCCCCAGGGAAGTTTTGTACCGGATGTTATTTTTTCCCCATTATACATTTGATCTATAATGGAGCCACGCATAAAATCAGGTTTAAAAGTGGTATCACCGAGTTTTAAATGACTTCGTTCTAAAATGATCAATGCATAATTAAAAGATTTCCCTTCCAAAGCAGGCATGTCAATCATTGGTAAGGTTACTCTGTTAACAGTTAAAAAAACTGTACGATTAATTTTTACAGTACTATTTGGCTCTGGTAGTTGCTTTAATACAATTCCCCTTTTTGCAGTATCAGTATAAATTGAATCCTGAATGACCACTTCAAACCCCTTACTTTCCAGAAATTTTATTGCTTCGATCGTGTTTTTACCGGTTACAGAAGGTACTGTAAGGTATTGCCCATGTTTTGTAATTACTCCAAGTAATTGCAGAAAAATAAATATTATCAGCAATACAAGCAGGATTGCAGCAAGTACATTTACCCAAAGAGGGCGGCTGGTCAAAAATTTAAACACAAATAATAAATTTCAAATAATAAAATACAGTGCATATTGATAAACATGCACATTGTTTATATAAAGCATTCTTCAATTAGTGCAGAATAAAATTCTTTCAGTGACCAGCCCATTGCAACAACCTGTTGCGGCACAATACTGGCTTCACTTTGCCCGGGCACTGTATTTATTTCCAATAAAAAAGGGTTGCCAGATCTTTCATCGTAAATAAAATCTATCCTTACAATTCCACGGCAATTAAAAACCTCGTATGCTTTTTTCGCTTCAGCCCTTACTTTTTCCGCAACTGACTCTTCAACTCTGGCAGGTGTTATCTCATCACTAGCCCCTTCATATTTTGCCTGATAGTCAAAAAACTCATTTTTAGAAACGATCTCGGTAATAGGCAATGTAATGATATTCCCTTTTGATTTAAATACGCCAATTGTAAACTCTCTGCCACTGATAAATTCTTCAACCAAAACCTGATCATCTTCATTAAATGCCTTTAACAAAGCTTCATCCAGTTCTTGCGCCTCTTTAACCTTACTTATTCCCAAACTACTTCCGCCATTATTTGGTTTTACAAATAACGGCAAGGTCAATTGTTTCAATATTTCTTTTGAAGTGAGTGCTGTTTTATTAAAAAGGTGCAGTGATTTTGCTACATGCATACCAGCAAAAGATGCAACTGCAACAGTATATCTTTTATTAAAAGTCAAAGCAGATGTAGCGGAATCACAGGTTGTATAGGGAATATTTAAACAATCAAAATATCCCTGTAGTTTTCCATCTTCTCCGGGAGTACCATGTAATCCAACCAATACTGCATCAAAATTTATTTTCTGTTGATTTACTACAATTGAAAAATCATTTTTATCAACAGGGATACTATTATTCTTATCATCAATAAAATACCAACCTTCCCGATTGATATCAATCAAATAACAATGCCATTTTTCCGTGTCAATATTTTTTTGAATAGATGCAGCACTTTTATAAGAGATCACTGATTCACCGGAATATCCGCCGGTAATCAGGGCAATTTTTTTCTTCATTATTTAAAGCATGATTATTTTAGGCAAAGAAACAAAATTTCAAACGGTAATCCCGAATTGCACTTACCTGTTTTACAACATCAGCAAGATTAACAATTTTGCAACCATTTGTTACACGCTGCAATGTTTAAATAATGACCTTTTCGCCATTACAACCGTTATTCATTGTCAAATGAATGATCACCAATACCTTCATTTCCGGAGTCCAGAACAAATTTCCATTTCCCGTTCTTCTCTTTTTTCCAGATACTTGTATAAGTACCATAAATGGTAGTATCGGCTAAATTTGGCTTAAGAGCATAAATTCCATATGTATAACCCAGATCGCCCGAAGCGGCTATATCTCCATTATTCGGCTCCCAGGTTATAGTGAAACCGGTATCACTGAGTTGTATCAGGTAATCGATTGCATTTGCTCCTACGATCGGCATCCTGCCGGGTTTTAGTAATACTCCGTTGCTATCAATATATTCTATGAAAGCATTTTTCATCCCTTTTTCCTCACTCATTTTTGAAAATGCCCGGTCAATATCGATCAATTCTTTTTTATTTGCTACCGGTGATATAGCATCTTTATTGTAGTTGCAAGAAAATACAAGAAGCAATACAGAAGAAAAAAGTATAAAATATTTCATGATGAAATTTTGCTGAAACCATTAAAATAATTTGGAATCCATGATAAATATACAAACAGGCGAAAGTATTGCAATAATACCCTCGCCTGTTGAGCAGAGAAAAATTTCTACTTTAAAAACCTTTCGGCGTCTTATAAATTAAATATGCATTCTGCCTTTCTTATCCATTAACTGATCTACCGTTTCACGATAATCATCATCAGGAACACAACAATCTACGGGGCATACAGCAGCACATTGCGGCTCTTCATGAAAGCCCTGGCATTCTGTGCATTTATTTGGAACAATAAAATAAATGTCTGACGCAACAGGAGGATTGCGTTGGTCAGCATCCATAAGTGATCCATCCATTAAAGTAAAACTTCCCTTAATGGTTGTGCCATCAGAAATTGCCCATTCAACACCACCTTCATATATTGCATTGTTGGGACACTCCGGTTCGCAAGCGCCGCAGTTTATACATTCATCTGTAATCTTTATAGCCATGTATCGTAATTTTGTTGCAATTTAATAAGAACAATATGAATTTACAACACCGAATTGAATTATTAATAAAACTCAGGGATTATTTACAAAAAAATGATCAAAACTGGCAGGATGCTAAAATCAGTGCTTTTCAGAAAAATCCATGGTTTACTGCTGATTTTATTGAAATCGCTGTAAAGAATATTGTTGATAAGTTTTTGCAAAAAGATCTTTTGGATCAATGGGTGAGATTTTATCATTTGGATGATAATATTGTTGAAAGAAATATTGGTATCGTAATGGCTGGAAATATACCCCTGGTGGGGTTTCATGATTTTTTATGCGTATTCGTCAGCGGGCATCGCCAAACCATAAAATGTTCATCAAAAGACGATGTTCTACTTACATTCCTTGTCGACAAATTACGCAGTTTGGATGCAAAAGTTCAAAACAAAGTTTGTTTTGCAGAATTACTAAAAGGATGCGATGCTTATATAGCAACCGGAAGCAATAATACTGCCCGTTATTTTAATCAGTATTTTGCAAAATATCCTAATATCATCCGCAGGAACAGAACTTCAGTGGCCGTAATATCAGGAGATGAAACCACAGATGAACTAAATGCATTATCAGACGATATTCACCTTTATTTTGGATTGGGATGCAGGAATATTACCAAATTGTATGTGCCAAAAGGATATGACTTTGTGCCTTTGCTTCGATCGTTTGACCGCTATAAATATTTCAGGGACCATCATAAATACACGAATAATTATGATTACCAGCTTTCAATCATGTTATTGAATCATGTTTATTACATGACAAATGGAAGTACCTTGTTGGTAGAAAACCCGGCTTCATTTTCTTCCATAAGTACCATAAACTATGAATATTATGACAGCGAAACAATGCTGAGTGAACTTTTAAAAAATCAACAGGATATTCAATGTATTGCAGGAAAGGATTGGATTGATTTTGGCAAGGCACAATCGCCTGACTTAAATTCGTATGCAGATGGGGTAGATACCATGCAGTTTTTATTATCTTTATAAATAGAGATGACATCTTTATTCATTGATTTCTGCTGCATTTTAAGAAAAGATGTCATCTCGCCTCAGTTAAAAGATGTCATCTTTTTATCAACTACGAACCTCTTACTAAATTTATTGTTAAAGATGTCAGGAGGTATGTAACTTTTTGTCAGTATGATGTTATTTTGTACAGTAAGGCATAGGATTTGAATCCAGAAATAAAGTTGAAAAAATAAAACCTATAATAATGAAACTGAAACAAGTATTATTTACCATTACCATTAGTGCCATTACTGCATTGGCTGTTGTTTGGGGGTATGGCACCTATTTCAAACAGAACAATAATACCTATGGCGGGCAACCAGCAGGCATTGAACCAAAAAATTATAAATATTCAGGATTAACACATGATCTTACCCCGCCACCAGGCGCTATAGATTTTACTCAACCATCGATGGCTGCAACACCGGCAGTGGTTCACATAAAAACAAAAACTAATGCAAAACAGGTAAATAATAATTTACCCCGTACACAAAGGCAGAATCCATTCAGTGACTTGTTAGGAGACGAAATGTTTGAACAACTTTTTGGAGGAGGCAGGGCAAATATAATTCCAGAACAACGTGCATCAGGTTCGGGTGTTATCATAAGCGATGATGGGTATATTGTTACAAATAATCACGTTTTACAAAATGCAGATGAGATAACGGTAACGCTCAATAATAAAAAAACTTTTAAAGCAAAACTTGTTGGAAGTGATCCATCTTATGACCTTGCAGTTATTAAAATAGATTCCAAAGAGTTGCCTTATTTAATTTATGGAAATTCTGATGAAGTAAAAATTGGTCAATGGGTTTTGGCAATTGGTTATCCTTTAAATCTTGAAACTACTGTAACCGCGGGTATTGTTAGTGCTAAAGCCAGAAGCCTTGGTTTGAATAAAGATAAATCCGGAAATCCAGGTGGAGCTGTAGAATCGTTCATTCAAACTGATGCTGCAGTTAACATGGGTAATAGCGGTGGTGCATTGATCAATACAGATGGCAGGCTGATTGGAGTAAATTCAGCAATAGCATCTCCAACTGGTTACTATTCAGGATATTCATACGCAATTCCTGTTAATATTGTAAAAAAAGTTGTTGATGATATCATGAAGTTTGGTACCGTTCAAAGAGGCTATTTGGGCATAGCCTTTGGAAATGCTGCAGACATGACCGAAGACGCAAAAAAGAAGTCTAATGTTCCTTTAGAATCTTATGATGGAATTTTTGCCACTGATGTTACAAAAGAAGGTGGAGCATTTGCAGCAGGTATCAGAACGGGCGACAGAATTAAAAAAATCAATGGAGTTGATATTATTAGCGGAGGAGAATTACAAGAACAGGTTAGCCGTTATAAACCAGGTGATAAAGTACCTGTTACTTTTTCAAGAAACGGCAAAGAGCAAACTGTAACGGTTACTTTAAAAAATAAAGCAGGTAATTACGATATAGTGAAAATCGATGCGGTTACAGATCTGCTAGGTGCTGATTTTCTAACACTTGACACAAGAAAGGCAAAAGAATACGGAATACCCGGAGGTGTTATTGTTAAGAAAATTAAAGAAGGAGCAATAAATGATCAGACAAGAATGAAAGACAGTTTTATAATTTTAAAGGTGAATGATAAAGATGTTAAGAGCATAGATGAACTCAACAATGCAATTGGTTCTGAAAAGTCAATCACGATCACAGGGTTTTATCCCGGATATGATGGATTGTATGAATACCCGTTGACATTGGGAGAATAGCTGCAAGTTGTTAGCCATTAGCTATTAACTAATGGCTAACAACTATTTTTCATATAAAAGAAAGCCCCAAGGCTGTAATTCAAATTTCATCCCTTTCTTAATTTCTGCCAGTTCTTTACTGAACACATTTTTGTACTTACCATCCGGTTTTTCATGCTGAAATTCAAATGATATTGTTTCATTGCTGAAATTAAGTAGTACCAATACTTCATAGTTTTCATTTTTACGAAGAAAAGCAATCACATTATTTTTTTCAACTGTTTTAATAAGGCAAGTATTACATTTTGCATCTGCAGCTCTTAATGCCGGATTGCTGGTATGTAGCTCTAAAAGAGTTTTATAAAAATCATGCAACTGATAATTCCCGTTCCATTCTATCATATCTTTTTCAAAGAATTCCAGCCGTTTTGCATTCGGCAGTTCCTGTCCGCTATATATCATGGGCATGCCTGTCCAGGTAAAACTAAACACAGATAGCAGCTTTGCCATATCGCCATATTTCTCATACTCAGTGCCATTCCATGTATTCTCATCATGATTACTGGTAAACCAAAGAGGAATACTGTTGTTTTTGCAAATAACTTCATATTGATTCAATACATTCATCAATACAGATAAATCAACCGTTCCTTTGTAAAACGCTGCTGTTTTGTGCATCCATGACCAGGTATAAGCAGCGTCAAATGCTTCGAGGTATTCGGGATTATCAATTGGATCAGCTTCAGCCAACCAGAACAATGTTTTAATTTTTTCAAGATGACATCTAGCTTCCTTCCAAAAATCCAACACGACCCAAAAAGCAAGGTCGCTTCTGAATCCGTCTATATCACATTCCCGAACCCAATATTCCATGGCTTGGATCATAGCTATTCGTAAAGATGGGTTTCCATAATCCAGTTCGATAATATCATCCATGCCGCTGGCAATTTGAAAATCTCCTGTAGCAGCATCTTTTTTATAATAATCGGAATGGTTTTTTGTCCAAATATGATCCCAGCCAGTGTGATTTGCCACCCAATCAATGATCACTTTAAAACCCATGCTGTGCGCTTTGTTTACAAGATTTTTAAAATCATCAAGGCTTCCAAATTCCGGGTTAATGGATGAGTAATCACTACATGCATAAGGGCTTCCCAAACTGCCCTTTCTATTCTTTTCCGAAATAGGTGTAATTGGCATAAACCACAAGGTTTCAACTCCCATATTCCTTAAACGCGGTAATTGATTTGCAAAGGCATTAAAGCTACCTTCTGAAGTATATTGCCTAAAATTTACTTCATAAATATTTGTGTTGTTTATCCACGCTGCTTTTTTGAATGCTGCTTTTTCCATAAAGATTTAAGTTGTTTCCATTTAAGTTTGGCTTTAGCCCAATTTAAGAGGCTTTATATACAAAATGACAGATAAAATTAATTTCTATATTTCTCTAACACATTCAAGATTGTACCTTTGCTATAAGTTATGAAGCAATTTACTATTCCTTTTACATATCGCAGTTCGTTAATAGCTGCCATTAAAGAAAAAAGAAAGCAGGATGATAAAATGAAAAAAGATTTTAGTCCTACCCTGCTCGATTTTGGATCTGTTCACTTATACCTTGCCAGGCATTTTGGATTTTGTTATGGTGTTGAGAATGCAATTGAAATAGCATTTAAGACCATAAATGAAAATCCCGGAAAAAGGATATTCCTTTTAAGTGAAATGATCCACAACCCTAAAGTAAATGCAGATCTGGCAGAAAGGGGAATTATTTTTTTACAAGATACAAATGGCAAACAGGTAATTCCATTTGAGGAATTAAATGAGCAAGATATAGTCATCATCCCTGCTTTTGGAACTACACTTGATATAGAAAAAAAATTAAGAACCATTGGAATTGCCATCGAAAAATATAATACTACTTGCCCTTTTGTAGAAAAGGTATGGAACCGCAGTGAGCAAATTGCGAAACAGCATTATACGGTTGTTGTGCATGGCAAACCAACTCACGAAGAAACAAGAGCTACTTTTTCACACGCCGCCGCCAATACGGCAACGGTTGTTGTAAACGATATGGAAGACGCTATCAGGCTATCTAAATATATTACCCGTGAAAAGGTTTTGACTGAATTTTATTTGGAATTTAAAGGAATGTATTCAGAAAATTTTGATGTAGAAAAAGACCTGCAAAGGATTGGTGTGGTAAATCAAACTACCATGCTTGCAAGCGATACTCAGGCAATTGCTGATTTCTTAAAATCGGTGATGTTATCAACGTACAATCTTTCGGAAGCTAATAAAGAGGAACGTTTTGCAGAAACCAGAGATACTTTGTGCTATGCCACCAACGACAATCAATCTGCTGTATATGGTTTATTGCAGGAGCCGGCAGATTTCGCCATTGTAGTTGGAGGATACAACAGCAGCAATACTTCACACCTGGTAGAATTATGTGAACAAAAACTTCCGACATATTTTATAAATGATGCAGAAAAAATCATTTCAGAAAAAGAAATAAAACATTTTGATTTTCATCACAAACACGAATTGATCACACCGGGTTATTTGCCAAAAAAAGACACTGTAAAAATATTGATCACAAGCGGTGCCAGTTGCCCGGATGCGTTGGTGGAAGAAGTAATTAAAAAGATAGTGGCATTTTTTAAAACTTCAACTACTGTAGAAAATGTTGTAGCTGCAATAGCTTAGGAAAGATCACGGCTGTTTCAGTATTTTCCATAATATTCTCGAGGTATTATTAAATGACATGTTTTTCATTCACAATTTTATACCTGATGAAAAAAAATCAAATTAATTCTTTAGCAAGGTTCATTGCAATCTTTAATTGTTCTTCTACACTGATATTTGTATTGTCGATAACCACCGCATCTGTTGCTTTGCGTAATGGGCTTACTTTTCTGTTAGAATCAATATAATCACGCATTTCCAGATTAGACTTCACTTCTTCCAGAGTGACATTCGGATTTTTTTCGAACATCTCTTTAAATCGCCTTTCTACTCTTACAGAGATATCTGCAGTCATGAATATTTTCAAAGCTGCTTTTGGAAATACAGTTGTACCGATATCTCTTCCATCCATTACGATACCTTTTTTCTTCCCCATCAATTGTTGTTGTGCCACTGCGAATTTTCTAACGGCTGAAATAGCTGCAACTTCACTGACTTTTTCAGCAATGACCAGGTCGCGGATAACATATTCTACATTCTCATCATTGAGAAACATTTCAGATTGTTTCGATTTCTCATTATACTCAAAATGCAGTTTGATATTCTTTAATGCCTTTCTATCTTCAGCAGCATCTGTCCAGTCGATATGATTTCTTAAAAAATATAAAGTAATAGCTCTGTACATAGCACCACTGTCTACATAAACATAGCCAAGCGCTTTTGCCATTTGTCTTGCAAGCGTACTTTTACCACAAGACGACCAACCATCTATTGTAATAATAATTTTACTCATTTATTATCTTAATCATTTATAAAATACTGAAAAATACAATTTTTTTCATGCTACAGGAATTAAGCAAAATAAATACTAAAAACTGAACAATAAAATATCCGTTCGATAGTTATCTTAATATCCTTGTCCAAACATATATCTAAAACAATCCATTTAAAAACAAAAAATTATTCATGCTGAGTAATTCTTTTTGAATAATTATCCTGGTACAAAAGAAAGATCTTTTTCACCAGGAAATTGGATTCGTCATTTAAACCTCGATATATGAAAAACCCCATCCTCCTTGTGAGCCTGCTCATTAGTTTACAGGCATCTTCCATCAACACATCACCAATTATTCTTAAACCAGTAGCCAACAAAGATCAGTATTCAGTACCTTATTTCAGTTTCCTCCGTGGACACAAACAAGGCCGTGGTCATGGCCTGCAATGGAATATGAGTTCAAACAACGGAATTGAACAATTCAAAATAGAATTTACTTATGAAGACCCTTCTGATCCCTATTCAAACTGGTATACAGCAGGTTGGGTTAATAATTCAAATCAGAATATTTTTAAATATACTGATATGGGATGTTTGCCGGGTATGATAAATTATCGTGTAACAGCTATACTGAGTAATAATGCGGGTACAGTTGTTTCGGGCATCTATTCCTGTACGATCAGTCAATAATTAAGGCCTTAAAAAACAATTTTTCACCTTAAATCTTGACCTATGAAAACAATTCTTCCATTCTCGTTATTTATCATAATAACAATAAATACTGCATTTGGCCAGATAACCACAGCAATTGTGAAAGCAAATTTTGGAATAGAAGCCGATGTAAGCAGTAATTATTACAATAATCTACCACAGCCTGCAGTAGACGATTGGTTCAATAATGGTTATTCCGGAACAGGTCAATTTATCATTGACACAACCGGAGCAGCATCTCTCATTGCAGGCTATATTACTAATCCTGCAACCAGGAAATTATCATTTTCAAAGTTAATGCGCCAGGCACCTTATAGCCTTGTAAATAACAGGCTTTTACTTGATGCAGTTTTTCACCGCGATTTTCATGGAGATGATTCTACTATCTACGCTTCGGGCAGCAATAAGAATGGTATGACCCCCGCATCATGGACCTGTCCAATATCTCAGGGGATTCCAGATAAAAACGATATCCTGGATGCAGCTACTCATATCAGGAGAGCGGGACCTAATGTAACAGACTCGCTCTGGATGTTTTCTTCAATTGTTATAGAAAATACAACCGGAAGCCGCTATTTTGATTTCGAATTATATCAAACCGATATCGCTTATGTCCGGGCTACCCGTACTTTCATAAATTACGGCCCTGATGCTGGCCATACTTCATGGAAATTTGATGCCGCCGGCAATATTATCAGTCCAGGAGACATCGTCTTCACTGCAGAATTTGGCTCTGCTTCTATAACATTAGTAGAGGCAAGGATCTGGGTTAAAAAGACCTCGATGAGCATTACACCCACTGCCTTTAATTGGGGTGGGCAATTTGATGGTGACGGTGCAGGCGCTATATATGGATATGCCAGTATCTTACCAAAAACAACAGGAGCATTTTATACAGGGATTCAATCAACTGTGGCAGCCACCTGGGCAGGACCTTTCAGGCTGGTAAGAGAAGATAACACTGTAGTCACGAGCTTTCTTGCAAAGCAGTTCCTGGAGTTTTCCGTAAACCTTACCAAGTTGGGTATTGACCCGGGAAATTTCAGTAATAACGCCTGTGGAAGCCCATTCCGAAGGGTACTTATCAAAACCAGAGCATCAACATCCTTTACAGCAGAATTAAAAGATTTTATTGCTCCATACAGGATGTTTGATTATCCAAAGGTTGATGCTGATACCTACGTTAGATATTATTGTGGCAGTATTATGCCTGTTGTAACCCTGAGTGTTTACAACCCTATCTCAACTTCCATTTATACATGGAGTACCAGTAACGGTAATATTGTGGGCTCTAATATCGGGCCTTCGATCCAGATTAATGCCCCCGGCCTTTACAAAGTGCTACAACAACTGCATATCCAATGCCCCGTTTTTGCCCAGGATACGGTTACAGTTTTCTATGATTCGGTATGTTCGCCGTTAGATTTAGATATCAAACAATTTAACGTGTTCCGGCAGCATGACATTCCTACGTTAAGCTGGCAAGTTACGGGTAATAAACTCGCTGATCGGTTTGATATAGAATATAGCCTGGACAATACGGTATTTAAACTTTTGGGCACTGTTCCGGCAAATGAGCGAAGTGGCCGGGCTGATTATACCGCAGGTTACCCCATCCATAATATTTATGCCCCGGTCATATACTACCGATTACGAGTAGTTGGAAAAAATAACATCAGTAAGTATAGTCAAACTGTTACCCTGAGATTAGATAAAGTAGCAATAGAAAAGGCAATCATATTTCCCAATCCTGTGGATAATGTCGCATGGATATCTATAGAAATAAATAAAAGCACAGAAGCAGTTATTTATATCATGGATAACTCCGGAAGATTGTTAAACTCAAAAAAGGTCCAATTAAAAAAGGGGAATAATAAATTATATTTTGGTGAGCTGTCAGCAAAAAAACCGGGTATCTACTTTGTTAAAATAAAGGCGGATAATCATGAAATGATCCGGAAGGTAGCAGTTATTAAATAAAAAACTTTGTAAAAATGAAAGAGCTACTTTTCAGGTAGCTCTTTCATTTTTATATCATTGAAAATTTTATGCTTCAGATTTTTTTTCTTTCTTTTTTGGTTCTTCCTTTAAAGAAAATATGATTTTCCCATTTTCTTTATCCAGCTGTGCCACAACTACATCTCCATTCTTGATATTTGTATTCAATATCTCTTCAGCCAAAGGGTCTTCCAAGTATTTCTGAATAGCCCTGTGTAAAGGTCGGGCACCAAACTGACTGTCGTATCCTTTTTCTGCTATAAAGTCTTTGGCTTCAGAAGAAAGTTCCAATGTAAATCCAAGATTTTTCAATCTGGCCATTACTCCTTTCATTAAAATATCAATGATCTCGAAAATATTTTCCTTATTGAGATTATTAAATATCACCACATCATCGATCCTATTCAAAAATTCCGGGCTGAAAGTACGCTTCAGTGCTTTTTCAATGATCGCCTTATTATTTTCGTCCAGATTATCCTGTCTGTTTTGTGTTGCAAATCCAACACCATCGCCAAAATCCTTTAATTGTCTGGCACCTATATTTGATGTCATGATGATCATGGTATTTTTAAAATCAACCTTACGTCCCAGACCATCTGTCAATTGACCATCATCCAAAACCTGCAACAATATATTGTATATATCCGGGTGTGCTTTTTCAATTTCATCCAGCAGAATTACACTATATGGTTTACGCCTAACCCTTTCAGTTAACTGGCCACCTTCTTCATATCCAACATATCCCGGAGGTGCTCCGATCAACCTGCTTACTGTGAATTTTTCCATGTATTCACTCATATCTATTCTAATAAGAGCGTCATCGCTATCGAACATGTGCCTTGCCAATGAACGGGCTAGTTCTGTTTTACCAACTCCCGTAGGGCCAAGGAAGATAAAAGTACCAATTGGTTTTTTAGGGTCCTTCAAACCTACGCGGTTACGTTGTATTGCTTTTACAACTTTTGAAATGGCATCCTGTTGTCCAACCACAGCACCTTTCAAGTCATCAGCCATTCGCCGAAGCTTTTCAGTTTCTGCCTGAACCATACGTTTCACAGGAATACCGGTCATCATACAAACCACTTCAGCAATGTCTTCTTCTTCAATAGGGAAGCGTTTATTTTTACTCTCTTCTTCCCAGTCATTTTTTGCTTTTTCCAGTTCTTCCTGCAAACGTTTTTCTGTATCCCTTAATGATGCGGCTTCTTCAAACTTCTGGCTTTTTACAACTTTATTTTTTTCAAGTTTTATATCCTCGATCTTTTTTTCCAGTTCAATGATCGTTTCCGGAACATTGATATTTTTTATGTGTTTTCTTGCCCCAACTTCATCGAGTACATCAATTGCCTTATCGGGCAACAACCGGTCAGTCATATACCTGTCACTTAATTTAACACAAGCTTCAATAGCTTCTTTACTATAGCTTACATTGTGATAATCTTCATACTTACTTTTAATATTTGTAAGAATCTCAATAGCTTCGTCTACTGAAGGTTGTTCGATAATTATCTTTTGAAAACGCCTGTCTAATGCACCATCTTTTTCAATGTGCATACGATATTCATCAAGTGTTGATGCCCCAATGCATTGTAATTCGCCACGGGCAAGAGCAGGTTTGAAAATATTGGAAGCATCGAGGGAACCACTTGCGCCACCTGCACCAACGATGGTATGAATTTCATCAATAAATAAGATCACGTCTCTATTCTTTTCTAATTCATTCATAATAGCCTTCATTCTTTCCTCAAATTGGCCCCGATATTTTGTTCCAGCAACCAATGCAGCGAGGTCGAGGCTTACTACTCTTTTATCAAACAAAACTCTGGAGACTTTCCTTTGAACGATCCTTAGCGCCAGCCCTTCAACGATGGCAGTTTTACCAACACCTGGTTCACCGATAAGGATTGGATTATTTTTTTTGCGTCTGGATAAGATTTGTGACACCCTTTCAATTTCAACTTCACGGCCAACGATAGGATCTAAAGAACCATTTTCAGCAAGTCGGGTAATATCCCTTCCGAAATTATCCAGAACAGGGGTTTTGGTTTTAACTGCACCTGCAGCTCCGGGTTTTTGAGCACGTTGCTGGCCACCATATTGTTTTCTTTCTTCATCAAAATCATCTTCTTCATTAAATTCTGCTTGCGGAGGATTGCTGGTTACAAAACCTAATTCATTTTTAAAAACATCGTAGTCTACATCAAATTGATTTAAAATTTGAGTTGCAATATTTTCTTTGTTTTTAAGGATAGAAAGCATCAAATGCTCGCTTTCCACTAAAGCACTTTTGAGCGCTTTCGCTTCAAGAACGGTTATTCGAATTACTTTTTCGGCTTGCTTGGTTAGAGGAAGTGAATTTATGTTTGCTATATTTTTGCCGGTCTTATCTTTTACAGCAATCTCAATTTCTTTACGGAGTTCGTAAAGATCAACATTGAGCGATTTCAAAATTTTAACGGCGGTATTTTCTCCGTCGCGTATCAATCCTAATACCAAATGCTCTGTTCCTATAAAGTCGTTTCCAAGGCGCAATGCTTCTTCACGGCTGTAAGAAATGATCTCTTTTACCTGTGTGGAGAAATTATTATCCATTCTATCAGTTTTAATTGTTACAATAATAACGAATATTTGTATCCATTAGTTCACCTGAAATCTTAAATGTTGATATGTTGAAAAGTTAAAGTTTTTGACACGTTTTAAAAGCAACTAACAAACAAAAAAATGAATTATTCTAAAAAGTATTTCATAAATAAGATGCATTATTTAAAAACATCTGATAAAAAAACATTGCCAATTCAAAAATTAATTTATTTTACAGCTGGTTTTATTACTATAAGTATGAATGTCAAAATAGATACCAAAGAAAAATTTAGTGTTCTAACACCAAAAGAGTCTGATATTACTGCTAATATGACAGACCAACTGATTGAAATGTTGCATGCTTATCTGGACAAAGATTTGCCACATATCATTTTAAATATGAAGTATGTAAACAACATTGATATTGAAACCGCTGAAAAGATTAGTGATTTACAACTTCAATTTTACGAAAAGAATGCCTCATTTATTGTGTGTGAGCTTCAAAATAGTTTAGAAATCATATTTAAAGAGATGGATCTTTTTGATACAATGAATGTAACTCCAACAGAAAGTGAGGCGTGGGATATTGTACAAATGGAAGAAATAGAAAGAGAATTAATGAGAGATTTTGATAATAGTACTGATTAATAATCTACTACTTATTACTAATAAATGTATTATTTTATAAACAACCCAATCTAAAATTAACTTTTGCTTGCACTTACCATTTTAGGCAATAATTCTGCCATTCCTGCCTTTGGAAGAAATCCAACTTCACAAGTTTTACAAACCCAGGATGATATTTTTCTGATTGATTGTGGGGAAGGTACACAGATGCAGATTTCAAAATATAAAATCCGTAAAAGCAGGATCAGTCATATTTTCATTTCTCATATGCATGGCGATCATTATTTTGGCCTCATTGGTTTATTGACAAGTATGAGCCTTCTAAACAGAACACAGGACCTTCACCTGCATGCGCCACCGCCATTAAAAGATGTAATTGATTTGCAGTTAAATGCTGCAAATACAACACTAACTTATAAAGTTCATTTTCACCCGCTGAATAATGAAGGGGTTATAGCAAATACCAATAAGATCAGTGTAACATGTTTTAAAGTGAAACACCGGATTGCATGCTGGGGATTTTTATTTAATGAAATCAAAAAGCCCAGGAGCATTGATGCAGAAAAAGTAAGATCATTTGAAATCCCGGCTTCCTTTTATGAACAACTGCAAAAAGGAGAAGACTATATTACAAAAAAAGGTACCATCATCTCTAATGAAGAATTAACGACTGCTGCTTTAAAACCCAGAAGCTATGCATACTGTGCGGATACTATTTTTGATGAATCGCTTGCATTTAAAATACAAGGGGTTGACCTGATGTATCATGAGGCTACCTATCTTAAAGATCAACATGAAAGAGCTGCAGAACGCTTTCACAGTACAACAGTACAAGCAGCAGAGATCGCAAAACTGGCTGCTGTAAAAAAATTGCTGATCGGTCATTTTTCATCCAAGTATGAAATATTAGATGAATTTTTGAATGAAGCAAAAGAGGTTTTTGAAAATACGGAACTGGCATTGGAAGGATCGTGTTTTAAAATTTAGTTACCTGTTTTTACCTGGTAACTAAGTCCATTGCCCATGATCCATAGATAAAATTCTTCAAACCATTTTCGCCAGTTATTTTCATTGTGCCTGCCTTGAGGAGATGTAACCAAATAAATGAATGCATCTGAATTTTCACCAAGTTTATCAGCAAGTTCTTTCATATTCTTTACAACAGATCCGCCTTCCTGTTCTCCGGCAATGAAAAAAAACTGGCTATCTAATTTGTGCCCAACCGAACCAGTTAGATTATTGATCTTTGGTGCTATCCAGAATGCAGGTGAAAACATGCCTCCCTTTCCATAAATATCAGGATAACGCAGCATTGCATAATAAGAGATCAGGGCTCCCAGAGAACTTCCGGCAATGATCGTGTTTTCTTTGGAAGATAATGTTCTGTAATGCTTATCAATAAATGGTTTTAAAGTTTCAGTTAAAAACTGAACATACTCCTCCCCTTCCCCTTTTCCATATTCCAGATGATCATAAGGATTGTATTCATTTATTCTTTTAGACCCATTTTCAATACCAATTATGATGGAAGCAGGTTTACCTTTTTTTATAAGTGAATCCAGGCACTCGTCTATACCCCATTCTCCATTAAAAGATGTATAATCATCAAAAAGATTTTGTCCATCGTTCATATATATTACCGGATATCTTCTTTTGCCTTTTTTATAATCTTCGGGTAAATAGATCCATATTCTCCTTGTTCTTTTTAATTGAGGCATAAAAAAAGCAGTATCCAAAACGGTTACGTTTAATGAAGCAGTGTGCTTTTTAGCTATTTCGGTAAAATCATCTTTCCATCCTTCAATTGAAAGTACAATTGTTGTATCAGAAGTTAATAATAAGACTCTGTTGTCGATATCTTTACCATTTAAATCTGTTTCAGTTTTTCGCCAGTCACCTCTTGTGCATTTAAAAGGATAAATACCTTGCTTCAGATCGGTTATATTGATGGATACATTTCCATTTTCAGCAACAAGTCTATACTTTTCGTTGTTTGGCACCCAGTCATTAAAACTGCCGGCAATAAAAATCGTGTCATCAATATGTGTTAAGGGAGCTGATTTAATAATGATACGAAGGTCAAATTGAGAAAATATATTGTTGCAAAACAACAACATTATAAAAAATAAAAAAGATGTTCTATGACTAAACATCTTTTTGTAGTTGTATGTAGTTGAAGTCATTTTTCCAGATATTTTTTTACTTCAGTTTGAAGCGGATCGCTTAAAGGTACTACAGGTAACCTTACTATGTTTTCGAGCATTTTCATTTCATGCAAAAAAGCTTTTACACCTGCAGGATTATTTTCGGCAAACATGATGATATATGCATCCATCAGAGAATCATTTATTTTTTTAGCAGAAGTGAAATCATGTTGCAGACAATAATTTACCATGTCGGAGAATTGCTTTGGAAAAGCATTGGCAACAACGCTGATCACCCCATCCATACCGCATGCCAGTTGAGGTAATGCCAGGGCATCATCGCCACTAACTACTAAAAAATTCTGTGGCCTGTGGCGCAGAATTTCCATGCACTGCTGCATATCGCCACTGGCCTCTTTAATGCCAACTATATTGGAAACTTCATGAGCAAGACGAAGTGTTGTTGAAGCAGTCATATTTCTGCCGGTACGTCCGGGTACATTATATAATATTATTGGCTTGGGAGAAGATTCTGCCAATAATTTATAATGTTGAAAGAGCCCTTCCTGAGAAGGTTTATTATAATAAGGGCTTGTACTTAAAACTGCTGTAGCTTTTTCTAATGGATATGATTCCAGGTCTTTTACCAGGGCAAGCGTATCATTTCCGCCAATACCTACAATAACGGGAACCCTGTTATTCACTTGCTTGTATGTAAATTCAATGACCTCGATTTTTTCTTTTTTTGAAAGCACAGGTGCTTCACCAGTCGTGCCTAGTGTTACTATATAATCAACAGCATTTTGAATAATAAAATCGATCAACTTTCCCAATGCGATAAAATCGATTTGCTGATCTTTTTTAAAAGGAGTAACTATTGCAACACCTGTACCCCTGAGTGTTTGCCTGAAATTCATGTAGTTAATTTTTGTGAAGTTAACAGATAACCGCAAAGGCGCAAAGACGCATAAATATATTAGCTTATTTTATTGAATTTTCTTTGTGCCTTTGCGTCCTGGCGGTTTAACAAAAAATGTCCCCTCCGGATTACTCGGGAGAGGACGAGGCTTTTTAAAAATACCGGATATCAGCTATTTATTATTTTAGATTGTTTTAAGTAATTTTTGTTATTACCATAGATAAATAAACATGAACCATTTTTGATTTTTTCAATGATAGGTTTGTTCAGTTTTTCAGGAACAGCAGGGCAACCCCAGCTTCTTCCAATATAACCTTGTGACCGGATCAATGATTCGGTTACATAAGGTGCTCCATGCATTACGATCGCTCTATCTTCGGCTTTATCATTGATCCCTTTTTCGATACCGTTTAAATGCAGTGAAAAGCCATTTTTGCCTGTATAAGTACCGGATGTGACATAAAAGCCAAGACTACTTTGAAAACTCTCGGGTTTATTTGAGAAATATCTTGCAAATTCTTTACCTGATCCCTGTCCATGAGCCACATAAGTATTAAATAATATTTTGCAATGGCTGATATCTATAACAAATAACCTTTTTTGTGAAGACGGCTTTGTAAAATCAACAATTGAAATCACGTCATCATTAATGATGCTCCCCTTTTCTTTCATAAATTCATAACCTTTTACTGCATAATCAAATACCTGTTCAGATAATCCAAGGTTATATAAATTCAAATTATCATAAATTGTACCTGAAGATAATAAAGATGCTTTCTTTTCATTCCCAATAATATCTTTTGAAACTTTATCTGTTATTGCATATTGATCACAAGGTTTTGTATTTGCAAAAACAAATGGTAAATGCAGAATGAAAAGTAAAAAGAAAGTTAAGAAGAGTTGCGTGTTTTTAAACAGGAGGTTTTTCATTAAAACTTGGTTTTTCATTTATTCAATTAATAAAATAAATATTTCTTTATTCAAGAGATTTGGATGTAGGATTTTATAAAAATATCGCATTTTTACAAACCAGTATGGTTAACAATTTGGGTTCATTACAATGGGAATTATATATTTACTAAAATCCTTTTATTATAATGAATGCGAAGGTATATTTTAAAGTTCTATAAATCTTAAGTTGTCCTTGCTTTGGATGTCATTTAGAATAACTTTAACAGCGATGTAAGAACGAAAAATGGGCACTTTTATTTTATGTGTTGCAAGTTGCATATATACAACAGTATTTTGCTAATGAATCTATTATTTGATTTACAATCAGGCTTTTAACTTATTAACGAGGCTTGTATATTCCTCCATTGCCTGTATGGCAGTTTTTCCTTTTAATGATGACCAGGCATCATATTTTGCTTTATTTACAAAATCGAACATATTTGTTGGAGGTTCCGTATTAACATCCCCCTCTGTTGATTGTTTAAACAGAGAATATAATTTCAGTAATGTTTCGTTATCAGGCTTTTGAGAAAGGGATTTACTATCCAAGACCGCCTTTTCGAATTGTGCTGTTAATTCCATGATATAAGTTTATTGCTCATTAAAAAGCCCTGAAAACAATGTTTACAGGGCTTTAAGTTTTGTTTGCGGACCGGACGGGACTCAAGGTATTCCCTGAAATGCCCACCAAATAAGAGTTACAAAAGCCCTGTTTTGTTAACTCACCGAATGACTCACTTATAATTTAATAGCGTTTGTTTTGGTTTGATATTTTAAAAATAAATCTACTAAATATTAGTCAACTAAAAGTAATTGAACCTGATCGATCCTGGAACCGACATAAGCACTAAAAACCGGTTGAAACTAAATATTAAATACTATTCAGATATTCCATTTACAATTTCATTCAGCCAATCAATCACAATTGATACAACGAAGTTATCATCTGTTTGCATATTCCGAATAAAAATGCTTTCGTCTGCCTCTTTAATATGGCCTTTTAGAATGCTTATGATTCTTTCTTTTAAACCTGAATTTGATTCAATAATAGTTTTTATTTCTCTCCCAATAACCCGGGCTCCTACCTTTTGCAGTGTAAAATTATCAGTGTCAAAAAGATCCGAATGATTTTCATAGATATTTTCCGACTGTAAATCAAAATAGTTCTGTATAATGCTGGCTATATCACGGGGATCTTTTAACCGTTGCTCCGGCCTGTCATCATATGATATTAGCTTAAGCAAAACTATTGAGGCTAATGTTGCAACTGCGAATGCATGTCCTTTGTCAAACTCAATATTTTCTGTACCAGATTCATATACTTCTTTAAATCCATTTACTTGAATTGATGTTAAACCTTCTCCAGCAATTTTTACATGATCATCTATCTCAATTTCACCAAACGGTAGTATATCAACAACCAAACCTTCTGATGAAATCATGGTAAATGGATTTGCTTTTGATTCAACAAATTTCTTTTCCTCCACCAGGTATTTTCTCAACCTATTATAATCATCACGATTGGCAATAAATACTGCAAAATCTACATCCCTTGTACCGGTTGAAACGGCATTCCCTTTTGCATACCATATATCCCGTGCCACTGCCCCGATTAAATAAAAATCTATGGATAATTTTTCGAAAGCTTCTTCTAATGCATCAAAAACCGGTTTTAGCAAACCTTCTCTTATATTATTTAAACTCATTTTTCAGATATTTATCAAAAATTTGTTTTGCGATTCCCTGACACCTGGGATCAGCGGTCAACATTAAATCAACATAGATAAGTAAAGGTGGAGCAGTAGGTTTATGCCATTGGAGCGGATGATTCCAAAATTTTTGATACACTTTAATATTACCTTCCGGATCCGACACAACTTTGAACTGTTTCATAATATCTGCTTTATTCCCTTTAGTGTATATAGTTAGTTTAGCAGGATTTAAATCATCAATCAGAAGATCTCCAGCTGGTTCCCCACCCCAAACTGTATTTTGCTCTTCTACACGAATTGTTCTCCAGTTATCAAATTGCGCTGCATTTGCAAATCTAAAATTACCAATATGTAAAGCAGGCTTTAATATTTCCGCAAATCCGTTCATCCAACGATCTAACAATTCATTTTTCTTTTGTAATTTCTTTCTTTTATTATCTAACTGTAATACATATCCCATATCTTTTAGCCCTGTCATTACATTATTAATATTACCCAAACCAACTTCAGCCATTTTTGCCAGTTCCCTGTAAGGAAGATTTATTAATTCTTCATCCAACAATAAATGAAACACAACTTTGAGACCTGCTTTTGTAAATGCCCGGTTAGTTACTTTATTTTCTTTTTCTTCATTCTTTTTCCCATCAATCAAAATAACCAGGTCCTGGTAATTAATATAAGCATTGCCTGCATCGTCTAAATAAGCAATATTTTGTTTACGCAGTTCTTCTTTTAATTTTGGAAAAATTGTTTCTGCTATTACAAGTAGTGGCTTATACTTTAAAGCTTGTTCTGTAATACCTGGTAAATGATGGGCCCTTAATTGTCTTTTAAATTCGACAAAGAATACTTTTTCTTTATTTGCTCCAATAATATCTACAGTCCCATCAATAAATTTATCCTTTACAGCGGGCTTGAATTTAGTTTTCATTCCTGTTGTTTCATGCAACTTTTCCAGGGCATGGAGAATGATATGTTTTTCCTGATTGTTCATTATATACGTATGTTCACGTAACGTGAACAAGTAAATATAATGAACAAAAATTAAATAACGAATAAATATATTTATTGTTAGTCATATACTTATTAGATATGCTTGTTTTTACAATGCTTTCATTTCGGATTTTATACCCGTTCGGGTGTAATTTGAGGTTATTATGACATTCCTATACCCTATCGGGTATAAATAAGCTTATTTCTAATTTTCAGAAAATAGCGTATTGCTCAAGTTAAAGCATACCATGTTCCTTTCCCTGTACCATGCTTTACCAATTGATTGATCTGAACAAGATTTCCCAAATGCATCTTGATCGTATTCCGGTTGGCATTAGTTAAAACCACCACATCACTGATCGTTAAACGTCCTCTTGATTTAGTCAACTCCAGGATTTTGAGAGAGAGTTCAGGCAATTGGTCTAAAAGTAATTTTTCCCTTTCTACTTTTACCTCAAGCCTTTGCTTCTGTTGCTTAAGCGCCTTTAGAAAAAAAACTATCCAGGGTTGCCAGTTTGGATTTTCAGCTTTTAATGTTCCCTGTGTTTGCCGCAAAGCCAGGTAATAACCTTCTCTACTAT
>JANOPU010000126.1:0-2480 GCA_031422055.1 Ferruginibacter sp. | reverse complement strand
TGTAAGTGATTTATTTCTACTGCGTAATCTGGGTTAAAAATAATATTATGAAGTAATTGTTGATAAAAAAAGAAACTCATAAAATGAGTATGAAATTATTTTCAATAGAGCATCCTTACCTTAATTGTCTCTCCTACTTTCCGTAATAACTCCAATGCATTTTTACTCAAGTTTTTATCAACATCTAAAACAACATAACCGATCGTATCATTGGTTTTAAGGTATTGAGCAAGGATGTTAATTTTATTTTTACTAAGGGTTGTATTGATCTGACTAAGTACTCCTGGTACATTATTGTGTATATGCAATATGCGGTGGGCACCTTCCTGTGCAGGTAAAGCAAGTGCAGGTATTGAATGAGAACCTGTACTGATACCCTTCTCGAGATAATTGAAAAGTTTTACACTTACATCTAAACCGATATTACTTTGGGCTTCCTGTGTGCTTCCTCCAATATGTGGAGTCAGTAAAACATTCGGCAATCCTTGTAACACTGTTGAAAAAATATCGCCGTTCTTTTCAGGTTCATGCGGAAATACATCTATGGCAGCTCCACCAATTTCCCCTGCCAGTATTGCATTGCGTAAAGCAGGAAGATCAACAACTTCTCCTCTTGCATAGTTTATCAAAACGGCACCTTTCTTAAAATACTTAATATTGTTTTTATTGACCAGATTTTTAGTGCTTTTTAATTCCGGTACATGTAAGGTAACTACATCGCTAAGCTGCAAAAGTTCTTTCAGATTTCTGCTTTCGGTAGCATTTCCAAGTGGTAATTTAGTTTCCGTATCATAGAATATCACTTTCATGCCAAGCGATTCTGCCAGCACACTCACCTGGCTACCGATATTGCCATAGCCAATGATCCCCATGGTCTTTCCGCGGAGTTCATGGCTACCGCTGGCATCTTTCATCCAGATACCATCATGTGCAGCTTTATTTTTATCAATAACCTTTCTTACAAGGATAATGGATGCACCGATCACTAATTCGGCAACACTCCGCGTATTGCTATATGGGGCATTAAATACAGCCACCCCGTTTTTTGTTGCTTCAGAAAGCTTAACCTGGTTAACTCCAATACAAAAGCATCCGATAGCCTGTAATTTAGCCGCTGCCCGGAGCACATTGGCTGTTATTTGAGTTTTGCTTCGAATACCCAGCAAGTGCACATTCTTTATTTCTTTTATAAGTTCTGTTTCATTGATTGCTGCATTTATTATTTTGATATTGGTATATCCTGCTTTAGAAAATTGCTGAACAGCAACATCACTAATATTCTCTAAAAAAAGAATGTTTATCTTCTCTTTTGGATAACTGGTATTTTTTTTCTCCGGCATAATAAATAGCACTTATTTTGCACAAATATATTCTATCAGAACCTAATATTATATGATACTACCACTTATTAAAAAATTTCAATGTATTCTGGTAAATACATACTTAAAGTGGATGACTATAAAATGGTCTGTTTTTTTTATCATTTTATTGTTAGCAGCTTCATGTAAGCCCAAATCATCCAAAAAAAATATTTCCATTTTAAAAGACAGTGTTGCCATAATAAGCATGCCCTTAGCAAAACAAATTAGCATTTCCGAATTAAACAGGATCAGAACAGCATGTGAGCAATGGTATGATTCCGTATTAAAACCGGTTGAATTCAATGGAGGAATTCTTGTTGCAAAAAACGGAAATATTATCTTTGAAAGATACAACGGTACAGGGCATCTTGGCCTTACAGATACCATTACTTCAAACACCCCTACCCATATTGCTTCAGTTTCTAAAACATTTACTGCTATGGCAGTTCTGAAACTGGTGCAGGATGGTAAATTTCAGCTGGATGAACTTTTTAGTAAATTCTTCCCTTCATTTAATTATCCGGGTGTTACCATACGTAACCTGCTAAGCCATCGTAGCGGGCTGCCTAATTATCTTTATTTTATGGATGAACTGGGGTGGAATAAATCTGCTTACATTAAGAACATGGATGTATTTGATTATTTAGTAAAACGGAAATCTGAAATTAAAGATATTTCATCACCAGATACACATTTCAACTATTGCAATACAAACTATGTGTTACTTGCACTACTGATTGAACAGATATCTGCTGTTTCATTTCCACAGTTTATCAATCAAACTTTTTTTGTTCCCCTGCAAATGACAAATAGTTTTGTATATACCCCTGCAGATTCTACAAGAGTAAATCCAACTTATGACTGGAGGGGTACATTAATACCTATGAATGAATTAGACCAGGTATATGGGGATAAAAATATTTATTCAACCCCCCGTGATCTGTTAAAGTGGGACAGGTTACTGGCAACTAATCTAATGTTCAAGCCTGAAATATTTCAACTGGCTTATGCACCATACAGTAATGAAAGACCGGGTATACGAAATTATGGATTAGGCTGGCGCATGAACATTTATCCGGATGGAAAAAAGCTTGTGTATCACAATGGATGGTGGCATGG
>JANOPU010000125.1:0-2843 GCA_031422055.1 Ferruginibacter sp. | reverse complement strand
CCGAAACTGATTGAAGTGCCAGAAGGAACACCCGATGCGGAAAGGTTAATAGGTGTCGTGTAACCTAAATATGAAACTGTTCCAAGTGTTATGGCTGCAGATGTTGGACCACTGCAAACAATAGAAGTAGCTGCAGGGTTGTTAAAATCAAATCCGGATACTGGAGTGGTAATGGTAAAATTGGCGTTTGAAATATCAAAGAAAATATTGCCAACTGCTTCTACTTTTATCCTGGCGGTTGTAGTTGGAAGATTGGGAATCGTCAGTGTTTCTGAACCATCATTGGGCGTACTGGCAATTATTACAGTAGGGTATGTTAATCCTCCATCAGTTGAAAGGGAAATTTTTACAGATGTAGCATTGATCGGTGCAGCATTAGACCCCGCAACATTCCATGTAATTGTTTGTGATGAATTGCCTGGGAAACTTTCGCCTCCATTTGGAGCGGTTACGATAAACGGTCCTGTTCCTGCAATCGTATTTACCTGGAATGTTCCTGTAAAGCCAACCATACAGCCATCGCCACCGGTAACAACTCCTCCACCAGCAGCTCGGTTATCCCTTACCGTTAATCTGAATTTCATGGCACGGGCAACGGTTGGAAGTGTTTCGCCTTTTAATCCTCCCATGGTTGCTGCAGGGTTAGCAGGATAACCTGCTAATATTACAGCAATATCAGGAAATGTACGGCTACCGGACGTTTTAGGTATTCTTGATTTGAATAATGGAGCAGTTGTGCTTGTTGCACCTGCATTCCATGCTCCCTGAGCACCAAGATCCCATTCTTCCCAGTTATAAGTAATAGCGTCACCATCAACATCTGTTGCAGACCCCGTTAAAGTAAATGGAGTGTTGATAGGAATATTTGCCCCATTATTATTCATGGCTGTAATAACAGGAAGCGTGTTGCCGGTGCTGGTTACCACCCTGCAACTGGCTCCGCCTGCTTCAACAAATGTGCTGATCTCATCAAAACTGACACTATGAAAATAAGGATCGCTATTGGGTTGCGTATCGTCTGTACCACAAATCCCAGCATAGGCCTGGATCGTTGTGCCACTTCCGGGTTCATAGGCAGTTGAAGCATTCCTGTTACTACCACTGCAACTACCGGTTGAACCATTAAAAGTATGGTTGCCGCTAAACTGGTGCCCCATTTCATGTGCTACATAATCAATATCAAATCCATCACCCACTGGATTTGAATTACCCGTTACGCCCCTTGCTTTATTACTCGTATTGCAAACAACTCCGAGTCCTGCAAGTCCACCGGCACCTGTACTGAATGTATGCCCAATGTCATAATTGGCAGAACCGATGAGGCTTGTTATTTGTGTCTGACTTTCATTTATTAGTGTACTTGCATTATTGTTTCCTGTAAATGGGTCAGTGCCTGAGTTCAGGAATTCGATCAGGTTATTATTTGCTATTAAAACCAACCTTACTGAGACTTCTGTTTCATAAACTCCATTAACACGGTTAACGGTGGTTACAATTTTACTGTGAAGCAACGGGGCGGTAGTGCCTCCAACAGCTACTGCATATTCGCCAGTACAGGCAACAGCAAGCCGGTAAGTATATAATTGTGATCCCCTGCAATTGCCTGCCAGGATCCCTCCAGCAGCAGATTCCCTGTTTTGTAAATTGTTGATCTCTGGTATTTCACAGATAAACTCCGGGTTCCTGTGATTGTCTCTTTGGTAATAACTAATATAATTATCAAGATCGCCTCTTGCATAAGGATCTAAATAAATTCTACCATTGGGCGATAATATCTGTGCATGAAATCCATCATAAGGATTAAAATCAAACCGGATCGTTGAAGAACGATCGTCTATGCCCTGACCGGCATAGGTCCTGATCTCGGGAAACTTATTTTGCAGCCCCGGTTCCTGTATGCTGCTCTCCCATACATGAAATTTAGCCTGGCTGCCATCAGGCATTGGTAAGGTCATTACGGGTGATTGATTTCTATTGAAAACATTTGCTTCAGTTGGTAAACTGAGCAGAAAATTTTTCATTCCAGTAAAATCCAGACTAACTGTCCGGTACTTTACAGGGAATACAGTTTTCGTGTTATTACCGATATTGATGCGGTTTTCGCTGATGTCTCTGAAATAATCTGATTGTGCGGATACTGCCAATGAACTTATGACAACAGTTAATAGCAGGTAAATTTTTTTCTTCATACAATGTAATGTAATTGATAAATTATTTTTTGTATTTGGAATTGGGAGGATATTGGTTGAGATATTTATTATAAAACGGGGAAAGAAGTTATATAAATAATATTTCAAATAATTGAACAGGCAGTTGTCTGTTTTTTATTATTATAGCGTTAAGATAATACTTTTTTATTTAAGCAGTTTCAGGTCGGGTTGAGCATATTTATACACCTTAAAATAGATCGTGGTCTTGGTTTGATCCACCCCTTCTATTTTACTGATTTCATTTACAAAATCAACCAGGTGATTGTTATCACGGCACATTACATCAACTTCCAGGTCATAATCACCGGAAGTCATAGCCAGGAAACTAACTTCCGGAAGTTTGGAGATCTTTTGGGCAACTTTTTCTTTTAAAGTAGCCGGCCTCACATATACTGCAATATGTGCATAGCACCTGAAACCTACTTTATCAGGATCAACCCGGCCAATGATATTGATGGTGCCGTCTTCAATGAGTTTATTGAATCGGGTGCGCACTGTTCCAATGGATACTTTTAGTTTATCTGCGATGACAGTAAAAGACATCCTGCCGTCTTCCTGCAGGAAAGACAATATCTCAAAATCAAGTTTATCCAATACTACTGATCCATTGTTAGCCATAAACTGGAATTAAAT
>JANOPU010000124.1:0-7127 GCA_031422055.1 Ferruginibacter sp. | reverse complement strand
CAATATTGCCGGCGTTTTTACCAATCACGATTATGAACCATATGCAAAGCAGAGGGATGAAAATATTGCAGCCATCTTAAAAGAGAAAAATATCAACCTGTTTACTTTTAAAGACCAGGTTATATTTGAGAAGGATGAGGTAACAAAAGATGACGGTAAACCTTATACTGTTTTTACACCATACAGCAGAAAATGGAAATTCCATCTTAATAATTCGTATCCGGAACAATACAATTGTAAAAAATATTATTCGAATTTTATTAAAACAGCAGCCAAACCGGTCCTTTCTTTAAAACAAATTGGTTTTAAAGAAACTAATAAACCATTCCCTGAAAAAAAATACAGTGATGAACTCATAAAACATTACGGGGAACAAAGGAATTTCCCGGCAATAAAAGGAACTTCTAAACTGGGTGTGCATCTTCGTTTTGGCACCCTCAGCATCCGCCAACTTTTATTTCAAACAAAAGGCCTTTCAGAAACTTTTTTGAATGAACTGATCTGGCGAGATTTTTACCAGATGATCCTCTGGCAATTTCCACAGGTAGGTAAAGGAAATTCCTTTAAGCCGGCCTATGATAAAATAGAATGGAGAATAGATACCGGTGAATTTGAAAAATGGTGCCAGGGACAAACCGGCTATCCCATCGTTGATGCCGGAATGCGTGAACTGAATGAAACCGGCTTTATGCACAACAGGGTCCGTATGATCGTTGCCTCTTTCTTATGCAAACATCTGCTACTCGACTGGCGCCTGGGTGAAGCTTATTTTGCCGAAAAACTACTCGACTTCGACCTGGCAGCCAACAATGGCGGCTGGCAATGGGCTTCCGGGAGTGGTTGCGATGCTGCACCTTATTTCAGGATATTCAATCCATACCTGCAAACAAAAAAATTTGATCCGGATCTGGTTTACATAAAAAAATGGGTGCCCGAATTCCAGGAATTCAGTTATCCTAAACCGATAGTGGATCATGAATTTGCACGTAAACGTTGCCTGGAAGTTTATGCAAAAGCGTTGAAGAAGGAGAATGGGTAGTAATCGGGAAACTGTATTATAAGTTAATAACCTGATTTCGGGATAAGATATTTTATACGTTGTTATTTAGTAATTGTTTGTTCTTTTCTACTTTTTTTTATTAAGTAACAAATTTTTATCTGATTGATTTATATACCCTTCTTTTTCTTGATAAAAAGAAGCAAAAATCAAGGGCTGCAGAAAAAAAAGCTAAAAATTTAAAGCCCGGCTAAAATGAAATAAGTCACAACAGTTGAATAAAACTCTGGCTGTTGTGCGACTTACCGGCTAAGAATATTTCCAAACCTCAGTAACATCAATTTCATTTTTTAACGCCAGTCTTTAAATTTTCTTAACGCATTTTTTTCTGAGGCCCATACCTCAAACCTCTTTACTGAATAGGATCCTATGGCCTCATTCATACTATTGTTACTTTTCCAGATTTGAAGTTTTTACTACTGAAAACTTAACAAAAAAGTAGCAAAAAAGTCAAGGCAGGAACCCCGCCCGAACGTACCGTTCGGTACGGGCGGGGATTACAGCCCGTTCCTGCCATATAGCTTTAATCAACTTTTGCAATTCTGTAGCTTCAGCCTAAGTTCTTTACTCTTAAACTCATAGCATTCCAATTAATAGAAATCAATTTTTGCTTGCTTTCTTATCCCAAAGTCAGGTTAATAAACAAATTCTACAAATATATTTTCGATTGAAACATTTGAATGATTTGTTTCATTGTAAACATTGATCATTTTTCTGACCGCACTTTTACCGGTTTCTCCCAAATCCAGCGAATAATCATTCACATACAATTCAATGTGTTTTCGCAATATATCTTCACTCATTTCCTGTGAATGAACTCTTATATAATCATTCAAAACGGGGTAATTTGAAAAAGCATATTCAATGCTTTTTTTTAAAAGGCGGTCGATCTGTTGCTGCAGTTGTTTATTAATTGTTCTATTTACAACAATACCTCCCAATGGTATGGGGTTAGCGGTTGTCTTTTCCCAGTAATCGCCCAGATCAGTAATTTTGTGAAGACCTTTATCCTGGTAAGTAAACCTGTTCTCATGAATGATAACTCCCAGGCCTTTATTTTGAAGAACAAAATTTTCGATCTCATCATAACGCATAAATATTTTATTCTTTGCCTCAGGGTATGCCAGTGAAAAAAGCATATGTGCAGTTGTATGTTCACCCGGTATCGCAATTGTATTCACTTCGACATTCCTTGTTCCTTGTTCCTTGTTCGATATTAACAAAGGCCCCACTCCCTTTCCCAATGCGCTGCCGCTATTCAATAAAATATACTGATCAAGTACCAACGGTAATACCCCATAACTAAGTTTGGTAACAGGTAATTTTCCATTTAAAGCCCATTTATTGAGTGTTTCAACGTCTTCCAACACTGTCTCAAACTCAATTCCTTCTGTATCGATCTTTTTATTGACCAAAGCATCAAAAATAAAAGTGTCGTTGGGACAGGGAGAAAAGCCTATGCTGAGTTGCATTACTGGTTTACTGGTTTAATTGTGTATTGGAATACCTGTAAGCTTTTCAACTATTCTGATCAACTCTTCATTTAAATTTTGAATAGCTTCTTTCAATTTCCATTTTTCTTTATTTCTTTCCCCAACAAAATTGCTGATACTTCTTAATTGCATAAATGATACTTTTTCCTGTAAACAAACATAATGTAATGCAGCTCCTTCCATGGTTTCAATTTGCGGATCAAATGTAGAAATTAGTTGTTTGATTGCTAATTCATTATCCGTTATAGTATTTACAGTTACCGCCTTTACTTTTGGAAAATCGAATTGATCTAAATAAGTTTTATCGCCTTTCAGCCAACCTTTATTAAAAGGAAACTGATCTTCATTGCTAAACCCTGCTTCAAATATGGTATTAAAATGATTTTTTTCAAATACCCCAATATCAGCAAAATTATCCAGTTCCACCAATACAACTTCTCCTAAAAGAATTGATTGGTTAAAGCTTCCTGCAACACCTGCTTGTATAACCAGGTCATAATCAATTTGGGATAGTCTTTTGGTTAGAAGATAAATCGTTTCAGGGCAACCTACTCCAGTGATCAAATGATCAAACTCCGGCCTTTTATTTAAAAAAGGCTCTATTTCCTGTATAGTAGCTGCTACCAAAAGAATTTGCATGGCACAAATTTCGTACATATGCTTTACATTTAACTGAATACTGGCTAACTTCGCAAAAATTGAGAATAAACGATGGTTTATATAACCAGGATAGAACATTTTAATGCTGCCCATAAATTGTATAACCCTTCCTGGAGCAGGGAGAAAAATGAGGAAGTATTTGGCAAATGTGCCAATGAAATGTGGCATGGACATAATTTTGAACTTTACGTTACTTTAAAGGGAGAGCCTGACCCCGAAACAGGTTTTGTTTTTGATGTAAAAAAGCTAAGTATTATTGTAAAAGAACATGTAATAGATAAACTCGATCATAAAAACCTTAATGAAGATGTTGATTTTATGAAAGGGCAATTATGTTCTATAGAAAACCTGGTGATTGCTATTTGGAAACAACTATCGCCAAAACTTCCGGAAAATATCAGCCTGCATTGTCTAAAATTATACGAAACGCCCAGGATCTATGTAGAATACTTTGGGAATTAATAGGCATTATCTTTTAAACATATTGTACTTTTATGTACAGAGCTTTTGACATTATTTAAATAAACAGCACACTTCTGTTATAAAACTAAAAATTTTACGAATTAGCCGACAAATAGTTGAACATTTTTATCATTCATTTGTAATTATATTTCATGGATAATAAAGTAGCCGTTTACCGGAAAGAGCATTTTAATGCTGCACATCGTTTACACAATCCTTCCTGGGATGACGAAACAAATGAACGGATCTTTGGTAAATGTAATAACCCAAATTACCATGGACACAATTATGAACTGATCGTAAAACTGGTTGCTGTACCCGATAGAGAAACCGGTTATGTTATGGACCTGAAAGTATTAAGCGATCTTATCAATAAAAATGTACTGGAAAGGTTTGATCATAAAAATCTGAATGAAGATTGCGTAGAATTCAAAGACCTTAACCCCACTGCAGAAAATATTGCTATTGTGATATATAATATTCTCAGGCCATTGATCAACCAAGATATTCAGATGCAGGTCAGGCTTTATGAAACTGAAAGAAATTTTGTAGAATACCCCGTTGACTAATAAATTATCCGTAACACAATTCAATCTATTTAAATGGCATATAAGAAAACAGAACAGTATGATGAGGCAACTACTTCATCACTTATTAAAAATTATAAAGCAATCATTTCATCGCTGGGAGAAGATGCCGAAAGAGAAGGACTGGATAAAACACCTGAAAGAGTGGCAAAGGCCATGCAATATCTAACACAAGGATACGCACAGGATGCAAAGGCTGTTTTAGAATCGGCAAAATTTCATGAGGATGTAAGTGAAATGGTTATTGTAAAAGATATCGAATTGTACAGTATGTGCGAACATCACATGCTTCCTTTTTATGGAAAAGCACATGTTGCTTATATACCTAATGGCTATATTACCGGGTTAAGTAAAATAGCCCGTGTAGTTGATATCTACAGCCGCCGGTTACAAGTGCAGGAACGATTGACCCACCAAATACTGACAGCCATTAAGGAAACGCTAAACCCATTTGGCGTAGCGGTGGTAATTGAAGCATCGCATCTTTGTATGATGATGAGGGGTGTATCCAAACAAAATTCTGTAACAACCACTTCAGCATTTTTTGGTGAGTTTGAAAAGAATGAAACCAGGGGTGAGTTTATGAAACTGATCAGTTCGAAGTTGCACTAAATAGTTTATTGGTTTACTGCCCGCCCGGATGAACATCCGTTCGGACAGGGTTTATCTGTATGTTTTAGATATGATCTTATATAAGTAATCCCAAGCTTATTCTATATATTATTGGTTTAGTTATGGTTTATTTTAACCGTTTCTAAACCTTTTTACTGATTACTTTGAATCATATTGTGCTGAACTTTATTAATTAAAAGTAAATATTTATTACAGCCATTTTAAAAAATGATTATTAACCTGAGTTCGGGATAAGAAACGAAGAGAAATTTGATTTCTATCATTTGGAATGTTATGAATTTAAGAGTAAAGAACTAATGCTGAAGTTACAGGAGTACAAAAGATGATTAAAGCTATATGGCAGGAACGGGCTGTAATCCCCGCCCGTACCGAACGGTACGTTCGGGCGGGGTTCCTGCCTTGATTTTTTTGCTACTTTTTTTGTCAAGTATACAGTAGTAAAAACACCAAACCATCGTAAGTAACAGGAGTGGGAATGAACCCATCGCTTCTTACTCAGTATAGGGTTTTGAAGTATGGGCCTCGGAAAAAATGCGTTAAGAAAATTTAAAGATTGGCGTTAAGAAATGAAATAGATGTTACTGAAGTTTGGAATTATTCTTAGCTGGTAAGTCGCACAATAGTTGGGATATTTTCAACTGCTGTGACTTATTTCATTTTAGCCAGGCTTTAAATTTTTAGCTTTTTTTTCCGAAGACCTTGATTTTTGCTTCTTTTCATCAAGGAAAAGAAGAACATAGAAATCAATAAGTTAGAAACTTGTTACTTAAGAGAAAAAAAGTAGAGAACAACAAGTAATTAGTTTCAAACAACTTATGAAATATCTTATACCGAACTCAGGTTGTTAAGCTTTTTATAATTGTACCCGCTTTAATACATTTTTAGCATGAATGATAGTTCTTTTGAGATATTGAAATGAAATTGAGGTATGAAAAAATCATTTTTTATCAGTTTTTTATTATTGCCCCTGGGATTGTTTGCACAATTGGCTGCAAAAGTTGAATGGACCAGGCAAACATCTATGCCAGCATCAGAAGTGATCTATTATACACCGGAAAAAAAATTACATTGGGATAATTTTAAAGGATTGGCGCCTGCTGAAAATAGCAGTATTGCTGCAATAACGATGTCGGGTTTTGGATATAGCGCAAGTATAAAATCTTCGGGAGGAAAAGGCGAGTTGCACATTAAAGTTTATTGCTATTTTAATAAAAACAGATCCTGGGTAAGGCCACTTAGGAAAACGGCATATATTTTAAATCATGAACAAAATCATTTTGACATCAGTTACATTGCAGCCTGTATTTTTATCGACCGTATAAAAAATTCAATATTAACGTTAAAAGATTATAACACATTACTTCCCCGTATCTATGATGAGTGTGTAACATCCATGGATAATATGCAGGAATCATATGACGGTGAAACCCGCAATGGAAGGGAAACTGTTTTACAGGAAAAATGGAATGGGCTCATAAAAGAAAAAATAACAGCCGTTACAAAGTAACAACCAATACCGGTATTTTTAATTCATGTCTTACTGCATTAACTGTTTCACCATAAATAAAATCTTTTAATCCTGAGTGTCCATGTGCACCGGCAACCAGTAATGTTGCATTTGTTTCGTGAATAATTCGTACAATTTCTTTTGCCCTGTTGCGGAAACCAAGTATTCCTGTTGCTTTGTATCCTTTTTCACTAAAAATGGTAACATACAGATCCAGTCTTTCTTTGTCTTTTTCTGATTCATAATCGGCAGTTTGATCACCTAGCAATATGGCAGAAGCGCTTTCAACAACATGAATTAAAATGAATTCAGTATCGGCCACTGCCTGTCCCATGGCAGCGGCAAGCAGTTTATGGTCTCTTTCACTGAAATCAACAGCAACAGCAATTTTTCTGTAAACAGGTATTTCTACTTCTTGTAATCCTTTGATATCATCATGCATTTGAATTGATGTTATTATTTTCTTTTTATCAAAAAGCGGAAAAATGATTGAGTAGAGAAGTAAGGCTGCAAATAATAATCCGGCAATGATAATAACTGCTTTACCAACGATGCTGTCTGAAGTGGAAAAGTAATCTCCGGCTTCTCCTGTTACCATTTTTACATTCAGGTAAACAAGTATGGCAGCTACCATCCATGCCAGAAACTTAACGATTGGTTTAATGGCAAACGCACCCATGGTTTTCTTATCACTGGTAAAATGAATCAGGGGAATAACTGCAAAGCCT
>JANOPU010000123.1:0-11366 GCA_031422055.1 Ferruginibacter sp. | reverse complement strand
AGAATTGTTTCTCAGCTACCTGCAGCAGAACCGATATAAATTCTATGACCGCACAAAACTCATTGAAGAAAAAAGTAATGATATAACAACATGGAGTATCGATAAAATTATTGCAACAATAACAACATTATATAAGGCTTCTTTAAAGAACGAAACAATATTAAAAAATACAACGCTTAACGGGTTGGATGCAATCATCCAAAAAGGAGAAAATACCCGTAATCTTAGGCCAACCCTATTCGATTTTCTGACACACCGGGCACTCAGCTATTTTATGAGCAGTGAGAATGATGTAACAAACCCTGCCTATAAATTTATATTAAATGATGAAAGGATATTTGACCCCGCTGCAGAATTCATTAAAACAAAATTCCCCGCAAAAGACAGTACTTCACTTTATTACAATGCACTTGGCCTGTTTCAGGATTTATTAAAATTCCATTTAAACGATCCCTTGCCAGATGCACTGCTTGATGCAGATCTCATTCGTCTCGATTTTGCAAACCAACATGCAGTTCTTACCAATAAAAACCGGCTGTATGAAAATGCATTAAAGAATATTGAGACAACCTATAGTAAAAATGAAGCTGCTGCGCAGGCAATGTATCTCAGAGCACAAATATATTATTCACTTGGAGAAGAATTTAACCCCATTACAAAAAAAGAAAATCAATATGAAATAAAAAGAGCAAAAGAACTCTGTGATAATGCTGTTAAGAACTACCCGAAATCGGAAGGCGGAATTAATTGCCTCAATTTATTGAACCAGATAAAAATCCCTTTCCTGAATATAGAAACAGAAAAAGTTAACGTAATTAATCAACCATTTCGCAGCCTTGTAAAATATAAAAATATCAATGTACTTTATTTCCGGGTTATTAAAACCAGCAAAGAAGAACTGGAAAGGCTCAACCAGTTGGAATATGAAACCAGTTGGAGTGAATTTGTAAAACTCAAACCTCTCAAGAACTGGAGTATTGCCTTACCAAACTTGCAGGATTACCAGCAACACGCAACAGAAATCAAATTAGATGCTTTATCATCGGGTATATACATTATCATGGCAAGCATTAACCCGGATTTTTCATTTACACAGAATATCATTGCCAGAGAAGTTACCTATGTAAGTAACATCAGCTTTATTACCAACAACAAAGATGAATTGTATGTTTTAGACCGTGATAGCGGACAACCACTATTGAAAGCTACTGTTCAGCTATGGCAACAAAATTATAATTACAATACCCGTAAATATGACCATATAAAAAAAGAAAAATACCTCACAGATGTAAATGGATATATTAAATTAACAAGATCAAAGGATTCATACAACAATACCGTACAGGTAATTTATAAAAATGATGAACTTTTTTTAGATGATAATGTTACTTCTTATTATTATAACAGTTATGAAAGAGCTTCTTCAAAACGAACATTCTTATTTACAGACCGTTCTATTTATCGTCCCGGCCAAACTGTTTTTTTTAAAGGCATTGTTGTAAGTACAGACAGTGCCAGTAAAAAGAATTCAATCGCAAACGGATATAAGACAAAAGTATTTTTGTATGATGCAAATAATCAAAAAGTCAGTAGTCTGAATCTTATTTCCGGTGATTATGGTTCATACAACGGAAATTTTAAACTACCTGAAGGATCTTTGAACGGGCAGTTTTATTTAAAGGACTCTGTAAATAATTCTACGCATTTTTTTAGTGTAGAAGAATATAAAAGACCCAAGTTTTTTGTTGAAGTAAATAAACCAACCGGAACTTACAGGCTACTGGATAGTGTAACTGTAAAAGGTATTGCAAAAGCATACGCCGGAAATATCATCGATGGCGCCAAAGTCAGCTACAGGGTTGTACGTAAAGTACGATACCCCATTTGGTTGGGTTGGGGAAGTTATTATGGCAGAGGGAAAATAGCATATCCCGGCAACAGCGAAGAAATGGAAATAACAAATGGTGTTGCGATTACCAATGCAGCAGGTGAATTTTTTGTAACATTCAAAGCTATTCCTGATGAAACGGTTGACAAAAAAGGGCAACCTGTTTTTGAGTTTGAAGTAAATGTTGATGTTACAGATATCAACGGTGAAACCAGGAGTGGTAATACAACCATAGCTGTAGCCTATCAAATGTTGCAAATTGATATTGTATCTGCAAATAAAATGGAAGCCGATAGTATAAAAAGTATAAAAATAAAAAGTACAAACCTGAATGGCATCTTTGAAAAAACAACTGTAAACATATCTCTATATAAACTGAGGTCGCCCAAACTTATTTTCAGAGAAAGATATTGGAATATACCGGATCAGTTTGTAATGAGTTATGATGAGTTTAAAACAAATTTTCCTCATGATGTATATAGCGATGAAGACCAGATGAAAAATTGGCCTTTAGGAGACCCTGGAGCCAGCATCATTGATTCTACCAGTGAAAATGGTAAGATCTCATTGCGTAATGGTCAATTAAATACAGGCTGGTATAAGCTGATCGTTTCGGCAAAAGACAAATATGGAGAAGAAGTTACCGCAGAAAAATACATATTGATCACTGATGGAAATGGATTTGTTGTAGAGAATAAATCCGTAGTAAACATAAAATTGAATGCTGCAGCAGCAGAACCCGGAGAAAAGATCAGTTATACAATTGCAACAGATCTTGCAAAAATATGGCTCATTCATAATTTGAATAAAACTGATCATTCAATAAATACATCCTATCAAACTATTACCCCGGCATCCCCATACAAAAATGAAATAACCATAACAGAAAATGACCGTGGTGGTATGAATATGAATTATATGTTTATTCAACACAACAGAGTGTATACCGGTACGGAAAACTTTTCCATTCCATGGAGTAATAAAGATCTTAACATCAGTTATGAAACTTTCCGCGATAAATTATTACCCGGAAGTGAAGAAAAATGGAAAATCAAGATCACCGGAAACAAATCTGAAAAAGTAGCTGCAGAAACATTGATCAGCATGTATGATGCATCTCTCGATCAGTTTAAGAAACACAACTGGGTTTCACTGCTGTCTTTGTGGCCCGTAAATACACAATATATTTCATGGAGAAATGCAGGTTTTGCGGCAATAAGTTCTGTAGAATATAACAAAATGTTATATAATGGCCTGCAACAAAAACCAAAATTGTATGATGAACTGGCAAGTTATGGTTGGAATGAAACCTTTTATTATACCAGGGAACTGAGATCCATGAGTTCAGCTGCAATGCCTGAATTGGCTAATGAAGATGCCGTGCTAAGTGAAGTTGCCGTTACAAATAATGCATCTAATAAAAAAGTTAGTATCAGGGGAAGTGCATCAATAAGAGAAAAAAGTGAAGCTATTGCTGACTCTGTTGTTACAGAACAAAAAATTGAAAATAACAATGTTCATATCAGAAAGAATTTCAACGAAACTGCTTTCTTTTTTCCTTCCTTATTGACAGATGAAAATGGTAATGTTGAATTTTATTTTACCATACCTGAAGCATTAACAGAATGGAAGATGATGACTTTAGCTCACTCAAAAGAGCTGGCAAGCAGGTATTCAGAAAAAACCATTGTAACACAAAAGCCATTAATGATACAACCCAATGCCCCCCGTTTTATGCGGGAAGGTGATCAGATGGAATTCTCAGCTAAAATTGTAAACCTGAGTGATAAAGAACTTACCGGAACAACACAATTGGAATTATTTGATGCAACCAACAATAAACCGGTTGATGGCTGGTTCAAAAACGTATTTCCAACACAATATTTTACGGTAGCTGCCGGACAAAGTACAGCAGTAAAATTTCCTATAGGTATTCCTACAAATTTCAATTCAGCCTTAACATACAGAATAAAGGCAATTACAAAAAGTGCTGATTTTAGTGATGGTGAAGAAGCTGCTTTACCGGTTCTTACCAATCGTGTGTTGGTTACAGAGAGTATGCCGCTGAATATGCGGAATGAAACTACCAGGGTTTTTAAATTTGATAAGCTATTAAATAGTGGCAAAAGTCAAACACTGACCAATCATGCTGTAACGGTTGAATACAGCAGCAACCCGGCATGGTACGCCATACAGGCATTACCCTATTTAATGGAATACCCATACGATTGTGCCGAACAAAATTTTAACAGGTATTATGCAAATACATTAGCTGGTTTTGTAGCAAACTCATCGCCCAAAATAAAAGCTATTTTTGATACATGGAAAAATACGGATACTGTAGCATTATTGAGCAATCTTCAGAAAAATGAAGAACTGAAAACAGTATTACTACAAGAGACTCCATGGGTTATGGATGCAACGAATGAAAATCAACAGAAGAAAAATATTGCTTTGTTATTTGATTTAGTTCGCATGGCCAAAGAAAAAAGCAGTTCCCTTAATAAGCTAAAAGAAATGCAAAGTAGTAACGGTGGATTCACCTGGTTCAAAGGTGGCCCCGATGACAGATATATTACTCAATACATTCTCACAGGTATCGGTCATCTGCATAAACTAAAAGCTTTGACAGCAAATGATATTGATATGCTAAAAACAATCATAGATAAAGCAATGCCATATTTAGATGCAAGAATAAAAGAAGAATATGATCTGCTTAAAAAATATAAAACTGATCTAAAAAAGAATAACCTGTCTTCAACTGCCATACAATATTTATATATGCGCAGCTTCTTTAAAGAATATAAAATAAGCACCAATTCAATTACAGCATACAATTATTACCGCGGGCAATCGCAGAAATTCTGGCTCACTAATTCTAAATATATGCAGGCCATGATCGCTTTATCATTATACAGGACTGATGATAATAAAACGCCGGTTGCAATTATAAAATCATTAAAAGAAAATGCCATTTATAAAGAAGAGATGGGTATGTATTGGAAAGAATTTACCAATGGAGGATATTACTGGTACCAGGCACCTATTGAAAGCCAGGCTATGATGATTGAAGCTTTCACAGATATTGAAAAAGATTACAGATCTATCGATGACCTTAAGACCTGGTTGTTGAAACAAAAGCAAACACAAAACTGGAAAACAACCCGTGCTACTGCTGAAGCCTGTTATGCTTTATTATTAAATGGCAGTAACTGGCTATCAGAAGAAAAAACAGTAACTATTAATTTAGGCAATACAGTAATTAAAAGTTCAGACAACCAAACAGAAGCCGGCACCGGTTATTTTAAAAAAACAATAGCTGCAGAAAAAGTTAAACCAGAAATGGGGAACATTACTGTCGAAATCTCCCAATCAACTAATAAACAAGTAAACCAGTCAACTTTTTCCTGGGGTTCTGCCTATTGGCAGTATTTTGAAAACCTGGATAAGATCACAACTTCTGAAACACCATTAAAACTTATAAAAAAATTATTCATTGAAAAAAACAGCGATCGCGGTCCTGTATTAAAAGCTTTAAATACGGGAGATCAATTACATATTGGTGATAAAGTAAAAGTCCGGATTGAACTTCGTGTAGACAGAGACATGGAATACATACATATGAAAGACATGCGTGCAGCTTGTATGGAACCACTGAATGTTATCAGCCAGTATAAATGGCAGGGAGGATTGGGATATTACGAAACAACCAAAGACGCCAGTACTAATTTCTTCTTCGGATGGTTACCACGCGGCACTTATGTTTTTGAATATCCTATGTTTGTTACACACAACGGAGATTTCAGTAATGGTATAACAACTATACAATGTATGTATGCACCGGAATTTACCAGCCATAGCGAAGGGATAAGGGTGAATGTTGAGTAATAATAAACACGAATTATTAAATCGAACCTGCCAGCCGGTAGGCGGGTCACACGAATTAGTCCGGGAAACAATTCGTGTAATTCGAGCTTTTAATTCGTGCTTTTTTTTAAATAATTCTTGTAATTTGTGACACATGGCAACCGAGCAAACTTATAACATTCCCCTACGCTATCGAAAGATGGAAAACCTTCACATCGTTTTCTGGCTTTTTAAAGATATCAGTTGGTGTATGATCTGGAGACCTCTTGGTATTGCAATGATATTCCCAACGCTCATTATTGCGATCATTATTTCATGGCGTACCCGGCAATACATGAGTGAACTTAGCCACAATCTTGCCATAACCTTTTGGATCACTGCAAACAGTTACTGGATGATCAGTGAATTTTTTTATTTTGATACAACCCCGCTTTTTGGGGTTTACAGTTTCAAACACCTGGCTTTCATTCCTTTTGTAATCGGAATATTGTTACTGGCTTTTTATTATATCATATGGAAACCGCGGCATAAAAATGAATTGGAAACGATGTAATACCATCTTGATTTAATATGTAGTCCAAAGGACTACGTTTAAATCTTAGATGGTATTATGCCGATCGGAAAAAATATTGGACTAAATATTAGTATAATCGTTATAACATTAAATACGACTTTAACTTTCCATAACAGCCTTATATTTGCAGTCCGTAAATTTTGTGTTACCAACCAATTGTTCATGAATCAACATCGTTGCGTCGCACACTTCTACGACAACAAACCAATCAACAGTTAACAAAAACCAACAAACAATTCACCATACAATGTATAGAACACATACCTGCGGAGAATTAAAAATAACAGATAAAAATACAAATGTAACCCTTGCGGGATGGGTGCAAACCGTGCGTAAATTCGGCAGCATTACTTTTGTAGACCTTCGCGACCGCTACGGCATTACTCAACTATTATTTTCGGAAGTATTGAATGAAGAACTTGAAACAAATCCATTGGGAAGAGAATTTGTTTTACAGGTAAAAGGAACCGTTAATGAACGAAGTAATAAGAATAATAATATTCAAACAGGAGAAATTGAAATCCTTGTTTCAGCATTTAAAATTTTGAATAAGTCTGAAACACCTCCATTTACCATACAGGATGATACTGATGGTGGCGATGATATCCGTATGAAATACCGTTTTCTTGATCTTAGAAGGAATGCAGTAAAAAAGAATTTGGAATTACGATATGCAGTTGGCCGCAGTGCCCGTAATTATTTACATGAAAATAATTTTCTGGATATTGAAACTCCATTCCTTATCAAATCAACTCCGGAAGGAGCCAGGGATTTTGTGGTTCCATCAAGAATGAACCCCGGTCAGTTTTATGCCTTGCCTCAATCACCTCAAACATTTAAGCAATTACTCATGGTTAGTGGCTATGACCGTTATTACCAGATCGTAAAATGTTTCCGAGATGAAGACCTGCGTGCAGATCGCCAGCCGGAATTTACCCAGATAGATTGCGAGATGGCTTTTGTGGAACAGGAAGATATTTTAAACATGTTTGAAAGCATGATCAAAAGGATCTTCAAGGACGTTAAGCAAATTGATTACACAGAAAAAGTTGAGCGCATGACATGGGAAGATGCCATGTGGATGTATGGAAATGATAAACCCGATATCCGTTTTGGTATGCAGCTCACTAACTTCAAATTTCCTCAACACACATTTCCAAATAAGAAAATGGATCCATCTCCACTCTCTTTTGGAGAGGAGTCGGAGGTGAGGTTTCCTGTTTTTGATGAAGCCGAAACGGTCATTGCCATTGCAATTCCCGGTTGCAGTGAATACACACGCAAACAAACCGATGAACTAACAGAATGGGTAAAACGCCCACAGATTGGAATGAAAGGCTTAGTATACATTAAGTGTAATACTGATGGAACTTTTAAAAGCAGTGTAGATAAATTTTATAACGAAGAAAAACTAATGGCCATTGCAGCGGCAGCCAATGCAAAGGCAGGTGATCTTATTTTAATATTGGCCGGAGCAGAAGAAAAAACCAGGAAAGCTACCAGCGACCTGCGTATGTATATGGCCGAACGTTTGGAAATGCGTAAACCAACTGAATTCAAATTATTATGGGTATTGGATTTCCCGTTATTCGAATATGCTGAAGATGATAACCCCGCAAGCAGCGGGGCAGGTCGATGGGTTGCACGCCATCATCCATTCACTTCACCCAAACCAACTCATATTTCAGTAATGATAAATAATGATCCCGTTATAAAAGATGCTGCAAATTATTTGGCACATCCTTATGCAGGTATCAAAGCAAATGCTTATGACCTTGTTTTAAATGGCAATGAGATCGGCGGTGGTTCTATCCGTATCCATCAAAGAGAATTACAGGAAAAAATGTTTGCCGCCCTGGGCATGGATGAAACGGAACAACAACACAAATTCGGTTTTCTATTAGGAGCTTTTGAATTTGGTGCTCCGCCTCATGGTGGCCTTGCATTTGGCTTCGACAGGCTTTGTGCCATTTTAGGAGGAAGCGAGGGTATACGTGATTTTATTGCATTTCCTAAAAACAACAGCGGAAGAGATGTCATGCTGGATGCTCCAGGAACCATTGATGAAAAACAATTTGAAGAATTACAGATAAAACTTGATCTGAAATAATTAAAATTTTGTTATGTTAAATAAATAACCCGGCAACAGAGTTTAAAATCTTTATTATTACAACACTAAAAAATATTTATGAGAAAAATTATTTTATCAATAGCACTTTTTAGTTCACTGATATTTTTTTCCTGTAGTAATGACGATACAACATTAACCATTGCTGCAACCACCAAGCTAAACGAGTCCTATGGATCTGATCTAGCACAAAAAATGGATATTTATTTGCCAGCAAACAGAAGAGTTGAAAATACCAAAGTGTTGATTATGATTCATGGTGGCGGCTGGACCGGTGGTGATAAAGCAGATTTTACCGTTTTTGTAGATACGTTAAAAAGAAGATTTCCTTCTTACGCAATTTTTAATCTTAATTACAGGCTTTCTGCCACTCCCAATAATTTATTTCCCACACAGGAACTGGATGTAAAAGCTGCTATAGAATATATTTACAGCAAAGCTAATGAATACAGGATATCAAATAAATATGTTCTTTTGGGAGCAAGTGCCGGAGCTCATTTGGCTATGTTGCAGGGATACAAATATAATTTACCTGTAAAAGCAAAAGCTGTTGTTTCTTTTTTTGGCCCAAGTGATCTGACTGATATGTATAATAATCCTATTGGCGGTAATCCGCTTTATTCAGCGGTATTGGCTGGAGCAGTAGGTACAACCCCCTCACTTAATCCTTTACTTTATTATGACGCAAGTCCCATTAATTTTATTAATAGCAGCAGTGCAATGCCAACTATTTTAATTCATGGCGGTATGGACCCATTGGTAAGTCCAACGCAATCTGTGGCGGTTCAAACTAAATTAAATGCATCGGGTATTATCAATCAATATGTTTTTTATCCATTTGGCGGACATGGCGATTGGGATGCAGCAACTTTTACGGATTCATTTAATAAAATTCAGGCATTCCTTCAGGCAAATGTTCAGTAAAGATTTCAGGATATTGTAATTGTTCTGAAATCAATATCCAAATTATTTTACCTTGCAACCATGAAAAGGTTTTTATTTTTCATCTTATTCATTTTATCAAAACATGTTTTTGCACAGGACATTGTTCTTGAAAATGTACTCAAACCAAACAGGGATAATCTATTCCGGAATATTGTCAATAATAGTATTAACAGGAATTTATCCTTCCCATTAACCGATTCAACCGAAGAAAACTGGGAGGATGCATTTAGAGCAATAGCCTTTATCAATTACAGATCGCCATGGATTGATAAAAGGTTAAGAATACCCATGGATAGTCTTCAATACAGGAGTACTTCATTTCAAAGAGCCATACTTGAACTTATTTACAGCAACTATCCAACGCAATTTAATAAGGAAATAAGATCATTACTTTTACAAACCAATGACTCAAAGATCTTTGCAATGTGTTCAGTATGTTTATTAAAAAATAATACTGACACTACTGAAATAAATTATTTAATTGAAACAATGAAAATAAAATATAACAATGATAAAACGGATCCCATCTTAAATGAATTATTTTTCCAATTAACCCCGGCAGAAGAAAAAAAAATACCCCCATATTTAAACGAATTCCTGGAGAAAAAATATCTGCCTGGTTATACACTACTAATTAGTTTTCAAAGGCAAAACCGGAATTACCCCGGGCTTGTATTAGTTAGAGATGGAAATGGAAATTTTATTAAAGAAGATGATGGCTCATTTTTTTCAGTATCACAACTTGCCAGAAGTATTTCAAATCTTCCAGGTTACTTAACAAATGGCAATACACCTGAAGGGATTTTCAGGATGGATGGATTTGACCATTCCAAAGGAAGTTTTATAGGCCCGACTGCCAATATTCAACTTACGATGCCTTTTGAATATAAAGCTTCTCATTTTTTTGAAAATAGTACTTTGTCAGATACAGCATGGAATATAAACCGGTATAAGAATTTACTACCTAAAAATTTTAAGCAGTATTATCCGATGTTACAGGCTTATCATGCAGGCAAGGCTGGTAGAAAAGAGATCATAGCACATGGAACAACTATCGATCCTGCATTTTATAAAACGAAACCATTTTATCCACTTACCCCCACTCAGGGTTGTCTTAGTACAAAAGAGATCTGGAGTGAAACAACCGGAAAACTTTTAGAAAGTGATCAACTCAAATTATCAAAAGCCATTATTAAAGCGGGCGGACCTGATGGTTATGCAATCGTAATAAATATTGATAATAAACAGGAGCCAGTCACCATTGATGAAATTATTCCTTTCCTAAAACTAGCTATGCAGAAGTAAGAACTGCAATGTAACTTTGTTACATGAATCTTCCTCCATTAGCAGAACGTATGCGACCAATTAAGCTGGGTGCAGTGAACGGGCAGCATTAACTTTAAGTGGAAAGTTTTTCATACAGCCATTGAATATGGAAAAGTTTTAATCGATAAATGGAAAGATAAATATGGTTATTAAAAAAGATATAAAAAACAGGCAGGACATTGAAACATTTATTACTGCATTTTACGAAAGAGTGAAACAGGATGAGACCATCGGGATCATATTTACAAAAATCGTTCCGATAAACTGGAAGCATCACATTCCGTTGATCACGGATTTTTGGGAATCTATATTGCTGGATAACCCGGTTTATAAGAACAATGCTATGGAAGCACATTATTCATTGAATAAAATATTCCCCTTACAGAAAAAACATTTTGATGCATGGTTGAAAATATTCAACAGTACTTTAGATGAAATGTTTGAAGGTGATAAAGTTGTATTGGCAAAAAAAAGAGCACAGTCCATTGCAATACTCCTGGAACATAAAATGAATAATGTTTAAAAATTTATCTATATGATGACTAAAATGAATTGGATATATAAAAATTTTAATGAACTTACTCCACAGGAATTGTATGCCATTTTAAAATTACGCAACGAGGTATTTGTTGTGGAAC
>JANOPU010000122.1:0-3328 GCA_031422055.1 Ferruginibacter sp. | reverse complement strand
CTGGGTAAGTTCTACAACCTGGAGTTGTTTATACGTTTTTTTTATTCTTCCAATATATATTTACTTTCATCGAAAGAATTATCATTTACTACAATTACTTCGTGTGTGGTTTTATATTACTGTACCAGTGCACCAGGAAGGTTATTTACAAGATTGTCTGCTTCGTCCCTGGCACAAATAATTACACTGACCGCATTGGTTCGTGAATTTGTTTTTAGTTTCTCTTTGTAAAAGGATAACCGGCTGAAAAAAAACAGGTAATAAAAAAGTTGTATAAATGTTACAATACAGAATATTATAAATAGGATCAACTGCCAATGTCGCAACAAAAAATCAGGTAAATGCATAAACGCAAATTTAGGTGATAAATCTTTTTAATTGTTTTATGATTTGTTGATCAGGAAACAACTATGTCTTATTTGATTAGTCATATTAATAATACCTTTATAAAAATTAAGTAATCATGAAGCAAGTATTATTTTTAATGCTGATCGTTTTCCAGTCTTTTTTTTCAGTTGCACAAACAAAAAAAACTACAACCGAATATCAAAAAATTGCCAGGCCGGCATTGGTCAATGAAGTGCCCTTTCCTGTAAATACCATAGAAGATGCCATTGAGGATGCGTTTTCCAAAATGGGTTATAAAGGAAGCAGTTCAAAAGAGTTTATGGTTTATAAGGGTGTTCGGTTAAAAGAATTCGGTGCTGAAGCTTATGATATTTATTTTATGGTTGATAAAAAAAGCAAGCGGGACAAAGAAAACAGCATGGTCACCATGATGTTGTCGAAAGGTTTTGATGCTTTTATTAGTGATACGTCGGGGGCAGAAGTATATAGAAGGGCCGGAATTTACCTCGATTCATTACGCAATACCGTGGCGGCTTATGACCTGGAGCAACAGATCAAAGCACAGGAAGAGGAATTGAAGAAAGCTGAAAAAAAGAAAGAAAATATACTGGATGAAGGAAAGGAACATGCTAAGAAAAAGCGCAAACTGGAACAGGATATTGAAGATAATAATAAAGAACATAAAATGCATTTAAAAGAACTTGAAAAACAAATGCAAATACTGGAAACACTGAAATCAAAGCGGAAACAATAAATAAATGTATGATTTATGATGTAAGATGTATGATTTGAATCCGGATCGTACAGCTTACATCATACATCATAAATCTAACATCATCCTTATGTCCAGTTTACAATTTGAAATACATACATCCGGTTCAATCACAAAGGCCCGGGCAGGAAAAATCACTACTGATCATGGTGAAATCATGACTCCCATCTTTATGCCAGTTGGAACAGTGGGTAGTGTAAAAGCTGTTACTCAACAACAATTAAAAAATGATGTTCAGGCACAAATAATCCTTGGCAATACTTATCATCTTTATCTAAGGCCGGGGATGGAAGTATTGGAACTTGCAGGCGGTCTGCATAAATTTATTGGTTGGGACAGGCCTATACTTACAGACAGTGGCGGTTACCAGGTTTTTTCTCTCGCAGGTAACAGAAAAATAAATGAGGAAGGAGTTATTTTTCAATCTCATATTGATGGGAGTAAGCATTTATTTTCGCCGGAAAAAGTAATGGATATTCAGCGTGTTATCGGTGGCGATATCATCATGGCATTTGATGAATGCCCACCCGGCGGAAGTGAATATGCTTATGCGAAAACATCGATGGAATTAACACACCGCTGGCTGGACAGGTGTTTTGAAAGATTTAATGCTAGTCCAGATAAATATGGATATACACAAAATTTATTTCCCATTGTACAAGGAGGTGTTCACCATGATCTTAGAAAGTTATCCTGTGAATACATCTCATCAAAAAATGCTGGCGGAAATGCAATTGGAGGATTAAGTGTTGGTGAGCCCATCGAAAAAATGTACGAGATATGTGAATTATGTTGTGATAACCTACCTGATCAAAAGCCAAGATATTTAATGGGTGTGGGTACACCATGGAATATTTTGGAATGTATATCTATGGGTGTAGATATGTTTGATTGCGTAATGCCTACCCGTAATGGAAGGAATGCTATGTTATTTACTACAAAAGGCATCATTAATATCGATAATAAAAAATGGGAAAACGATTTCTCAGTGTTAGATGATGGTTTTGATTGTGAAGTGAGTAATTATTACAGCAAGGCTTATTTACGACACCTGATGAAGTCTAAAGAATATCTTGGATTGACAATTGCCAGTGTGCACAACCTTGCATTTTATCTTTGGCTGGTTAAAGAAGCAAGGGAACATATCCTTTCAGGAGATTTTAAAAGTTGGAAAGAATCAATGGTAGTTCAATTACAACAGAAATTGTAGCATAGAAATATTTGCTTTCTTACAAAATTTTAACAACTAAAGTTATAATTTAGTACTTCTTTAATCGTTCAATGAAATAAAAAATGAAAAAAATATTCTTTTATTTAACATGTTTTTTCTTACTGCCAGGAGTTTCCTTTACACAAAGTAACCCGGTTCAAAATGCTTCTATTCCTAAAGATGCACCCATTGATGTAACTGTGGCTGATTTTAAAAATAATTTGCGTGCAAACGAGATCATTATTTTCAGAAGCCAAATTAATGCAAAAGAATACCAGGGGCTTACAGCTGATAATGGGAAGTTTTCCATCAGGCTTCCGGCAGGGGATAAGTATGATATTTTCATTTTGGGTTTTAAAGATTCTACCAGTTATAACGTGTTGGATATTCCTGCCACAACCGGGAATGCTTATTATAAAAATGCATTTAAGGTTGATATTCAGTTTCAGCCTTCAAAAACATTCATTTTGGAGGATTGTAATTTCGAAACCGGAAAAGCAACCCTTCAACCGGAATCTTTTTCCGTTTTAGATGAGCTGGTTGCTTACCTGAACAGGAAGGACGATGAAAAGATAGAATTAGGAGGCCATACAGATAATGTAGGAAGTGCTGCCAGTAACCTGAAATTATCATTGGACAGGGCAAATACAGTTAGGGACTATTTATTAGCTAAAGCGATTGACCCGGGAAGAGTAACTGCTAAAGGTTATGGATTAACCCAACCGATTGCTGAGAATAAAACTGAAGATGGACGTGCTCAAAACAGGAGAACGGAAGTTAAGATCATGGAATAAAACTTAGAAGCTGTCTAAATTTAATTCTATAAAAATTGTATTGAGCTTCATTGTGTGCTTTGTGAAAAACTTTGTGCCCTTTGGAGTAAAAAAATAATACAAAACCACAAAGTACACAAAGAAGCTCAATACAATTTTTATAGAATTAAATTTAGACAGCTTCTAAGTTTTATTCCATGATCTTAACTTCCGTTCTCCTGTTTT
>JANOPU010000121.1:0-8549 GCA_031422055.1 Ferruginibacter sp. | reverse complement strand
TGCAGGCCGGGTAGTTTCCAATCAATTGAATTCATATAATTAACCGTGAATTCAGCAAATTTAAAATGGCTATATGCTGTTTCTAAAAATGATCGTATGATTTTTACAGGCAATTTATTTTTGAAAAAAATTCCTCCTTGTTGTATAAATGCCGGTTGATATAAATATTGTATCCCCCATTTTGTTTTACAGGTAAGTGGCATAACGGCTTCATAATCATCAAGCACCAGTGCATCCCAATTTGCTGACATGTGATCGAGATAAGCAGATTCAGCATAAATTAATCCGTTTAAAGAATTCTTTATACAGTCATCCCATTTTATTTTATCTATTTCTTTATATGTGAGATAAGTAAGGCTCAATATCAAAAGGGAATTTGAGGGAATAATTTATTTGAAGTAAGATTTTGCAGATCGATGCTGAATGAAATATTCTTTATAAACCGCTTTTCTGTAATGGTTGACTTAAAATAATCATTATAAACCTTACTATATAATAATGGAACATATATATTCAGGATATTATTAAATAAAGAGAGTTGAATGCCAGCGTCATAGATGAATCTTCCAGTAGCTGAATTTTTCTTCCATGCTTCTGCATAAGTACCAACATCGACAAAGATTTTTAAAGGAATTTTAAAAGGCAATAATTCCAGTGGGTTTATTTGTTTAGGAATGGTAGTTGTAAAATTGATTGCACTCAGCCAATTGTCTGTTTTACCTATTTTGCTGCTCAGCAAATCTGTTCTTACTTTAAAAAAACCATCTCTTTCCATGATTTGTTGTGAAGGGATGCCTCTGACTATATTTTTAAAAGAAGAAACTTCGGGGTTATAAATAGAATATTTGAAATCATTCCTTCCAATAAAATAATTGCTATAAGTATAATCCTCATTACCTTTTGGCCCTGTCATATTTAAATGATACCTATCCGTTTCATATTGTGTGATAAATGTTTGATCACCTGTATAAATGAATTTCCCTGCAAAGAACCTTACTTGTAAACCACCGCCTTTAGGATAATTGAAAAAATAATTACCTGTAAAATTTAATCTTACAAAACCCTTTCCTTGCTCAGCCTGCAATACAGCTTTATAAGGATATAATATTCGGTTGTTCTCTATTACAAACTGTAATTGATTTACATACCTGTGTTCGATCGGGTAAGTTATGATATCCAATTGTCTGGTTGTATCTCTTTGAAATAGAAGCGATGTTTCATTGATCAAAAAAGTTTTCCATTGTATATACTTTTTAACCGTGCTTCTGGGATCTTTATTGGCAAATGTAAATTTTAAGGTAGGAACGATCTTGCTAAAGTGTAAATAATTTGTATTACCGGTTGAGTCTGTAAATGAGTCGCTTGAGAATTTTGCCATAGCAAGTGCGAATTCAAATTTCTGACCATTATTTCCAGGGAAAAATTTATATCCGGCTCTTCCAATTCCGTTTATCTTATTTGAACCTGTACCATATAAGCCTGAAACAATAAATTGAAATTTACGTTGGGGTAATGTATAGTTATGCAATAATCCTCCTGTCATTAGTTTGTCGTAATTATTGAATCCAATTGCCGGCATAATAAATATGTAATTCTTTTTTTCAGTTTCCTTCAGGCTGAAAAATGCAGAAAATTTTATTTTTTTCTTTTGTTCCTTTTGTAAATTTCCTTTTGAATTCAATAGATTAAAAATACTATCAAGGTTTTTACCGCTGATCTCTCTTGCAAGCATTTTAAAATCCTCCGGATAGGGGTGTTTAAACTGCCAACGTAAATAATATTCTTTCATAAGTTTGTCAAATACATCAGATCCCAATTCCAATTCAAGTATTTTCATCCATTCACCGGCTTTTGTATAAGCAATGGCACCATAGTTAATTGCATTGAATTTTTCTGAAGTTGTTTCAATTGGCTGATCTTTTTTTAACATTGTAACAGTATGTAAAAAAGTTTTTGATATATCATCAGGCATCCTGTTCTTGATAAACTGCGGACTTGCATTAATGAAATCAATGTTAGTAACTCCATAATTTAATTTGGTATATCGGCTATCATAATAAGTATTCATTCCTTCGTCCATCCATGGATGCATTCTTTCATTGGTTGCCAGAATGCCATAAAACCAGTTGTGTCCTACTTCATGATTTATCAAATGGTCAAGTTCTATTTCGTTTGATGGGGTAGAAATCAAAGTAATTGCCGGATATTCCATACCACCACCATTGCCGGGGCTTTCTACTACAGTTACAATTTTATATGGATAAGCTCCGATCCAGTTACTTTTAGTTTTTATGGCAGACTTAATATAATTGATCGAATTTTTCCAAATAGCTGCACTTGTGCTATTGTAATAAGCATAAACATCAATGTTCCCGAAATCAAGTTGCAGGGTATCATGTTCAACAATAAAATCTTTATCAGCAAACCAGGCAAAATCATGAATATTATTTTGTTGATAATGTAAGGTTTTTAAAGAGTCCTCACTTTTTTCTTCAATTAGCAATCCTGTTGAAGCAACCACATATTTTTTATTTAATGAAATATGTACATCATAATTTCCAAATTCACTATAGAATTCTCCCTGATCCAGGTACGGCATTTCATGCCAGCCTTTTTTATCATACACAGCAGGTTTTGGGTACCATTGTGTTATTTGGTATGCTTTTTTAATATAACCACTTCTCGAAAAATTGGACGGAAGTTTTACATGAAAAGGAGTTTCTATCTGTACAGAGCTTTTTGGCAGTAATGGTTTAGGTAAAATTAATTTTAGAATATCCTGGTGTTGGGGATGGTCTACAATATTTGCTGTAGTTCCTTCTACTTTAAAATCAAGTTGGTTGATGTATCCCCGTTTATCATTGTTGCTGAAATAAAAATCTGTTCTGCCGTTTTCAAGTAATTGGTCACTGAAAGCAGTTCTATCATTTTTATAAGCATTGGGCCAAATATGAAACCAGATGAAACGAAGTGTATCGGCGGAGTTATTAAAATATTGCATTTTTATATGCCCCTCCAGTGTATTATCAATGTCATTTAGGGAAACAGCAATAGTATAATTCACCTGTTGTTGCCAGTAAGAATAGGGTTGACTTTTAACGGCTGTTAATGGTGCATAAAAAAAAATAAGCAGGAGTAACTTTTTCAAAAATGTTCTATTTTCTCAAAAATACGAATATCTGTTGTTTGAAGTACAGCGAAAATTATTTCCCTTTACCCGACAAAATTATTTTTATGGTATAAAACATGATTGTGAAATCTAGTGGTAAGGATACATTTTCAACATATATGAGATCATAGGGCATTCGCTGAATCATTTCATTAGGTGATGAGGCGTAACCATATTTTACCATTCCCCAACTGGTTAATCCGGGTTTTACTTTATATAAATATTTGTATTCAGGATGAACAGTAACGATCTGGTCTATGTAATACTTTCTTTCAGGCCTTGGACCTACCAGGCTCATTTCTCCGATCAGTATATTCCATAATTGTGGTAATTCATCGAGGCGCCATTTGCGCATCGACTTACCCCATTTGGTGATTCTGTCATCATTTTCGCTACTTAGCTGCGGGCCGTTTTTTTCTGCGTTTACTATCATGGATCTGAATTTATACATGATAAAAGGCCTGCCTTTATAGCCAATTCTTTCCTGCGAATAGAACACTGGACCTTTAGATGATATCTTTAAACGAATGATTGTATAAATAATTAAAGGGATCAATAAAAAAAATGCAGTGAATGAAAATGTTATGTCGAAAGCCCTTTTTATATTTTGTTGCCAATTAGGAAGCAAACCTGAATGAATATCAATAAGCGGAACACCCATAACATCATTTGTTTGAAGTGCTCCGCTAATGATATCAACCGTGTCTGGTGTTATTTTGATATTAACTTCTTTGTCACTAAGTGTCTGAAGGATTTTTGTCAGCAATTCCCTTTCATTTTTTTCAACAGTGATGATTACTTCTTCAATATTTTCTGATTCAATAATGGCAGCCAGATCTTTAAAATTATTGTATTTTTTTATTGAATCCGGAAACTGAAAATCATTCATGCCATTGGTATTGAGGAATCCAATGATCCTGTAACCGGATTGCTCTTTTGATTTGCAAAATGCTTCAAAGAATTGAGTGGCTTTTTTTCCTGATCCTAAAATCAACGCATTGAAAAAAACTTTTTTGAGCAATAATTGTTTTTTTACTATTGTTAAAAATACCATTCTGCTTAGTAAAGTAAAAAATAAAATAGGGAACAGTAAACTATAAAATTCCAAATAATAGATATGATTATTGTTTTGAGGATTCTTTAAAATAAAAAAGAACAATAAAAAAAGGCACCCGATGATACCAATAATTACTGTATTTATAAATTCTTTGAGTCTTGACTTTTGATAAAGCGAATTATACATTCCACAAAGAAAATGCAGGGTTATCCATCCAATAGTGTATAAAAGCAATCCAATATAAAATCCTGGTGGGATACTGAAATCGTAATCATATATTACCGTTCGTAAATAATAAAAACAAAGCCAGGTGAGTTTGCATACTATAACATCAGCAATAATATACCATCTAATATTTATTCTTGGTTGTTTCACTGGAATACGGAAATATATAATATACTGTTAATGCTGTTTATGACTTATTTTTTCAAGTATCTGGTGTGCAACTTCCATTGCACTAAAACCATCCTGTACGGTTACAGGGGTTTCGGAATTATTTAAAATTGCATTTTTAAAAGCTTCTAATTCCATTTTTATCGCATTACCATCTTCAATAACCGGATTAGCAATAGCGATAGTTTTCTTTCCATGATTGGTTTCAATATCAAAGGTAAAAACGTTTTTATCGCCATCAGCATTCAGCCTGATCACTTCTGTTTTCTTTTCCAGGAAATCAATTCCGATATAAGCATCTTTTTGAAATAACCTCATTTTTCTCATTTTTTTCATTGATATCCTGCTACTGGTCAGATTTGCAACACATCCGTTATCAAATTCAATGCGTACGTTAGCTATATCAGGAGTATCACTCATCACAGCAACACCATTTGCTGAAATATAACTTACATTACTTTTTACCAGGTTGAGTATAATATCAATGTCATGGATCATAAGATCCAGAATAACACTAACATCAGTGCCACGTGGATTGAACTGTGCCAACCGGTGAACTTCAATGAACATTGGCTGTAACTTATAATCTTTCAGGGATAAAAAAGCAGGATTGAAACGTTCTACATGCCCAACCTGGAATTTCAGATTGGATTCCTTTGCCAGTTTTACAAGCATCCTGGCTTCATCCATGGTATTTGCCAGAGGTTTTTCTACAAATACATGTTTACCTTTTCTCAAAGCCAGGTCACATAATTCATGATGATAAATGGTGGGAGCAATGATATCTACTGCATCACAAGTGTCTATCAATTCTTCTGCATTTGTAAATCGCTTTAGTTTATATTTATCTGCAACAATTTGCGCATTGTGGTCATCTGGATCAAAAAAACCTGTTAACGATACGCCTTCAATTTCCAGCCAATTGTTTAAATGGAATTTACCCAAATGACCGGCTCCAAATACAGCAATTTTCAGCATATCTTTTTATTTATACTTCTTTTAAAAAATAATTGCGGTTAATTAATTTCTTCTGTGGACACAGAAGAAATTGGTTCATCCCAAAATCCCATTTTTCCGAATTTCGTAATCCGATCCTGTATCCTTTTTTGCGCAGGAATTTGTTTAAGGTTTTCTAAAACAGGAAGAAGATATTTCTTTAATAATGAAGCAGCTTCTTCATAGTCCCAATGGGCACCACCAAAAGGTTCAGGTATAACATCGTCAACCAGGCCAAAATTAAGCATATCGGTTCCGGTTAGTCGCAACTGTTCCGCAGCTACTTCTTTTTTATCCCAGCTACGCCATAAAATGCTGCTACAACTTTCCGGTGAGATTACAGTGTACCAGGTATTTTCCATCATCACAACTTTGTCGCCTACACCTATACCCAGGGCACCACCACTAGCACCTTCCCCAATGATCACACAAATGATCGGAACCTTTAATCCGATCATCTCATAAATATTTCTTGCAATCGCTTCACCCTGACCACGTTCTTCGGCTTCCAAACCCGGGTAAGCTCCTGGTGTATCAATTAAAGTGATCACAGGTTTATTGAATTTTTCTGCAAGCTTCATTAATCGCAATGCTTTTCTATAACCTTCGGGATTGGCCATGCCGAAATTTCTTAATTGCCTGGTTTTTGTATTGTTTCCTTTTTGTTGGCCGATAATCATTACAGTATGTTCACCCAATTGGGCAAATCCACCAACCATTGCCTTGTCGTCTTTTATATTTCTGTCACCATGCAACTCAATAAAGTTGGTGCACATCAATTCAATATATTTTAAAGTATATGGCCTATCTGGGTGGCGGCTTAATTGTACTCTTTGCCATGGAGACAAGTTTTCAGTTAAACTCTTTTTTGTCTCAATAATTCTTGATTCGAGTGCAGCAATGGAAGCACTCATATCAGTTTTAGATTTTTCCTGAGTTATTTTTAACTGTTCAATCTGATCATACAGTTCTTTTATAGGCTTTTCAAAATCAAGAAATTGCCTGTTTTTAAGTTTTGGCATGTCGTTGGTTTACAGTTGATTTAAGAATAAATACTTAAGTTGGTTTGTAAAAATAGGCGATAGATCTTTTTTATAAAAGTTTTGTTTTAAAAAAATAAATATACCTATCTTTGCCGTCCTGAAAAATGAAAAGTTATTGATTATCAATTTCTAAGTAATTTAAGGTAAAGGATCGGTAGTTCAGTTGGTTAGAATGCTGTATGGCCCAAGGCTATATCATCTCGCCTGAGGCGAGACGGGTCCGGGGAAAAATTTCTTTATGTATTATGTATATATCTTGAAGGTGCTGTAGATGGTCATTTTTATAAGGGTATTACAGTAGATTATGAGAAACGGCTTGAACAGCATAATAGAGGTGAAAGTCAATATACAAAATCAAGGATCCCATGGAAATTGATATTTGTAAGGAAATTTACTAGTAAAAGAGAAGCATTAATTGAGGAGAAAAGATTGAAAAAATGCAATAAAAAATATTTAATCTGGCTAATAGAACAGCCTTTAAATATGCTAAATAAATAAACCTTACAGTAGGTTTTTGGATCGGTAGTTCAGTTGGTTAGAATGCTGCCCTGTCACGGCAGAGGTCGCGGGTTCGAGTCCCGTCCGGTCCGCATTTAGTCCTTCAACAGGATGCAAAACGCTGTAAAACTAATGGTTTACAGCGTTTTTTGTTTGGTGGCTATGCCAAAATGTTCATAAAATCTTATTCTCTCTGTGACCTATTCGGTGACCTGTTGTTTGCAAATACAAACAGGTTACTGGAAATCGCTGAAACACTTGTACAACAAGCAATTCAGCATTTGAACATCTTGTTTATAGGTGAGGCAAAGAATAATTTTACAAACTTTTAAAGGTCGCCACACCATGAACAAAACTTTCAGTTTACTCTTTTATGTTAAGAGAAGTAAAGCCATAGCAAATGGCACAGCACCCATTTATTTAAGGATTACTATTGACGGGAAGCAAACCGAAATCGCAGCAAAACGATGCATCCAACCGGATAAATGGAATAGCCAGGCGCAAAAAGTAAATGGTGGAGCTGAAGATGTACGAACACTCAATTCCTATCTAAAAACATTAGAACAGCAAGTTTTTGAGGCTCAGGCAGAGTTAAGCACACATTAGCTAATGCGTAATCCGGGTTTAAGGGAGCCTGGGGGGCATTGGGTCAACTGGCGCCCGAGCAACTTAGTGCATTAAAACGGGTGGCTACAATTGAAAGCATTGGTTCATCCACAAGGATTGAAGGTAGTAAGCTAAGCGATCAGGAGGTTGAGGCATTACTCAGAAACCTGGAAATACAAAAATTCTCATCAAGAGATGAGCAGGAAGTAGCAGGATATGCTGAAGTAATGGATACCGTCTTTCAGCATTACGTTGAAATTCCGTTAACAGAAAACTATATCAAACAACTGCACCGGGATCTTTTACAGTATAGTGAGAAAGATCAACGGCATCGTGGAGAATATAAGAAGCATACGAATCATGTTGAAGCTTTTGATGCTGAGGGCAAAAGTTTGGGGATCGTCTTTGAAACTGCCAGTCCTTTTGATACAGCTTTCAGGATGGAAGAATTAGTAGCATGGGCAAATAAAGCTATCAACAAAAAAACTTTACATCCGCTTTTGATCACTTCAGTTTTTATTGTTGTGTTTCTTGCCATACATCCATTCCAGGACGGTAATGGAAGATTGTCAAGAGTGTTGACAACCTATCTTTTACTTTCCTTCGGATATGCGTATGTTCCTTACAGTTCGCTCGAATCTGTGAAAGAGAATCACAAAGAAAATTACTATCTCGCATTACGGAAAACACAGGGAACATTTAAGGAAGAAAATCCTGACTGGCAACCATGGATTATTTTCTTTCTAAATGCGCTTCAACAACAAAAGCAAAAACTCGAGATAAAAGT
>JANOPU010000120.1:0-7400 GCA_031422055.1 Ferruginibacter sp. | reverse complement strand
AAGACTTAGCAAATTGAAAATTATAGAGGGGAAATATTAGCTGCTAAAAAATTGCATCCCAATTACAGGAATACCCTAATGAGAACTTTATGTTTATTAAAAAGGCCGTCTTGCATATTTTGAGACGGCCATTTTATTATTTTTCATCAATGCAATCATTTTTTTACTACCCTGATAGTTTTAGAATCATCTTTATTTACAAAAGCAGCAATCTGGTAAATACCAGCTGAAAGACTTTGCAGATTTAATTGTATTTGATTTGTGCCGCTAAATAATCGCTCTTCCTGTTGTACTAATTTCTTTCCTTCCATGTCAGAAATTACAATTTGTAATATGTTTTTTTGTGAACTGGTTATTTCAAGAATTGCCAATCCATTTTCATAAACAGGATTTGGTGTAACATTCAGAATTTCAAAACCACTTTTTCTATTAAGTAATATTATTATTTTACTATAACTGATCTTGCCATCAGCATCGGTTATGCTAAGACGGTAGTAATTCAATCCAATAAGCGGGTTAGCATCCATGCTTTCAAATGGCTGAAGACAACGAATGGCCAGCGCCTCAATACTGTAAATACTGTTAAAGATTCTGCCATTACTACTACGTTCCAGATTAACAATAACCCTTGGAGAACTTGTACAATTTATCTTCCAGGATAAATTATTCTTTTTGTCATTATTAATGCCACGAAAGTATTCAATGTTTATTGGTAAAGGCCCGCATGTAGGAAGTGAAGTACAAGACTGACGCTTTGTAACACCTGTAATGCTGTTATATGTGTTAATAAATGAATCCCCTCTTGAACAAATATCCTTTAAATAATAATCAAGAAAAGGAACAATTAAAGACATGGTTTTTGTATATACAATGGTTGCATTTATAGATGAACTATTGCATCCGGTGGTAAGTTGACCAAAAACACATGTTGCATTATTATTTGCAAACTGACAATGTAATCCACTTGTTATATTTATATAAGTTTTACAGGCAAGCGGTATGTTATTATACATTGCTTCCTGAACAGCAGGCAAAACAATACAATCTGAACTACTGCTGAAAACCAAGGCAGGTTTTTCAATCAATAATGCAGCCTGTGTAGCTGAAGGATTTGTTTCAGCAGCAGCAAAATTAAATAAAGCATTGATATTTGGCCTTGTGCCTGCTGCAGCTAAAAAACTGGCACCGCCTCCCATAGAATGTCCGCCAACGGCTGATTTTTTAATTACCCGATTAAAAAGAAAAGAACTGCCGGAATCATTCAAAGATGTTATCCTGCTGCATAAAAAAGCGAGATCCTCACCGAAATTACCGTGATTGGGAGATATTCCCGATTCAGTTGTAGGCAATGCAACGATATAACCATATTTTACCAAAGAATCGGCTAACCAATTATAAGATGTGTTCCCGATCAGAAAACCATGCCCAAATACTACAACAGGAAATTTTTCAGCACCGGAGGCAAGTGCTACATTATTAGCAGCAGTATTGGCAGGATAAAATAAATCGGTGGCTATAGCCCTGTTATTTCTATTATTATCTGCAAAAGTAACAGATCGCTTTCCTGTGAGGTAACTCTGTGCCCCTGCAGTAAACATAGAAACAGATAAAATGAATATTGCAATAAATTTTCTCATTCTACATTGATTGGTTAAATATATTTTAATAAACGAAATTGAAATTAGTTTAATAATAACAATGGAATACAAGTGATAAAATTGGAAAACAAATCAACTATTATTAAACAGGAGGTAAAGTTACACATAAATAAAATTGAAAAATATCGTTTAAAATAAAAACGTATTCATCGAATTGCAAGAACAATAGAATGATAAAAGGTTATATTTTACCGCTGAGATAGGCTTCTTCAATAGTAGGCGTCATGGCACCTCCGGCATTTTCTAATGTAACAATAAAAGAAGATGCATCGGCAGGCACTCCCTTCATTTCAATAAACCGACCTCTTATTTCATCTTTAAGAATACCAATGTTAACTTGCTTACCATTTACATTTGCCCACAATTGATAATCCCTGGTTTCTGAAGATTGTGGCAGATGGTGAATCATTATATAAACTTTTCCTGTTTTCTTATCCCAGAACATCGTACATCTGCAAATAGCATGGTACCCTACCCCATACATGGCAACAGGAGTAATGCCGGGATCTTTAAGAATATTATAGTCGGATAATGGAAGAGTAATATTTTTACTCTTTTCAACAGCATCTGATAATGCTATATCCATTTTTTTATTATTATTGTATAGTGTATAATTAAAATAAGAACTTACTAAAAGCATTAAAATTGCTGCAGCTGCTACCTTTGACCAGGTAAAAAGTTTACGCCTATTTTTTTCCGAATCAATATGTTTTACAGGCGTTTGCAAAGATTCCAATCTTTTCAAAATCATTTCATCTGTGCGTAAAGATGGAAGTTCAGATTGCTTCGTCAGTTGATCTTCCAAATCTATTTCATATTTATTAATTGCATCGTTTAAAACAGGAAATTGCCCGCGCAATGATTCCAACTCTAGTTTTTCTTCTGGAGTGCAAATGCCCATTACATACATTTCAATTATTCCCGATGATATGTATTCATTTATATCCATTTATATAAAATGTTTTTTCAATTCAAGTACAGCATTACGCAAACGGGTTTTAACAGTACCTAAAGGAATATTCAACAATTTAGCTATTTCATCCTGTGTAAAGCCATTGTAATATGAAAGCTCCAAAACAGCTTTATAATCTTCTCTTAACTTATGTACTTGTTTCCTTAGCCCTATCAGATTTATATTTTGCTGATTTGTTGATTTTGCATCAATAAAATCTACATAATTCTCTATAGTATCGTTTTTTAAACCTGATTTATATATTTTAGAACGTGTTTTATTGATAGCTGTATTTCTTGCTATATTAAGCATCCAGGTAAACAAACGTCCTTTCTCCGAATCATACTTATCCATATTTTTAAATATCGCTACAAATACATCCTGTAATACATCATTTGCTGTTTCTGTATCAGTTATTATCTGAGAAATAATATTATACAAAGCACCACGATAATGCAGATATAAATATCGAAAAGCGTCATTATCATGTTGCTTTAATTCATAAACCAGCTCACTCTCTGTATATGTAATTTGTTGCTGCAAATACTGTAATATTTAATTCAAATATAACCAGAATCAATTCAGAAATACATTTTAAAAAAAAATATTTTAAAAAAAAACCAAGCATTGTTTTTTCTTGTACATAATCGTAACTGTGGTTTATGGGATAATTATTGATTAAATTAATTTTATTACCGGCCGGCAATAAACGTCTTTATAAATCAGTACTACCTGTTTGGGTATTCCGACAGGATAACTGTAAAATTTAAAAAAATGAAATTTCAAACCAAAGCCATCGCATGTGCATTTTCATTATCACTACTATTTGCCGCATGCCAAAAAGAAAATAATCAACTAACGGAAGAAAATAATTCCTCCGTTAAATCCATATCTGAAGAATCAGAAAACGAGGAAGAATTTTCCAGATCAGTTTCCCGAAGAGTTTATGCCTTAACCAATGCTACAACAGGAAATGCTGTAATAATTTATGATCGTGCTTCCAATGGTACACTTACCTATTCCAGCACATGTGCTACAGGTGGTAATGGAAGTGGTGGCGGGTTAGGCAACCAGGATGGTTTAATATTAGCAGATGAAGGTGCAATATTATTAGCCATTAATGCCGGCAGTAATTCCATTTCGTCATTTAATGTTAATTCTAACGGAATTAATTTAAGGTCAACTGTTAGTTCAGGCGGCACATTACCCGTTAGTATTGCTCAACATGATGATATGGTTTACGTATTAAATGGCGGAGGAACTAATAATATTTCAGGTTTCAAATTAAAAGAAAATGGCAAGTTGCAACCCATCCCCAATTCTACAAGACCATTGAGTGCTGCAAGTACCGGCCCTGCTCAAATTTCATTTATTAAATCTGGTAAAGTATTAGTTATAACTGAGAAAGGCACAAATAAAATTATTTCATATACAGTAAATGACTATGGCATTCCCGGTATGATGCATTCTATTACTTCATCCAGTACAACTCCTTTTGGTTTTGACAAAAAGAACGGGAATATAATTGTTTCAGAAGCAGTAGGTGGAGCACCTGGTGCCAGTGTACTATCATCTTATAAAGTAAGTACTAACGGAGAAATCAGTTTAATTAGCGGTTCAGTTGGTGCCGGGCAAAGTGCTGCATGCTGGGTTGTAATTACAAACAATGGGAAATATGCATATACAACTAATACTGCCAGTAATAATGTATCATTGTATGAATTAAATAGTTCCGGTGTTCTAAATGTATCTCAGGCTATTGCAACAACTACCATGCCCGGACCAGTTGATGCTTCACTCAGCAATAACTCTAAATACTTATATGTACGTAATGGCAGCAGCAATAGCTTACAGGCTTTTTCTATTAGCAATAATGGTAGTTTGAGTTTAATACAAACCATTACCGGCCTTCCAATGGGTGCAAATGGACTTGCAGCAAATTAAATTTTAGAAATATTTAGAATAATTCATTCAAGATAAATTTATTCTTAAATAATATGAGTCCATAGTAATTTTCTGTGGACTCATATTTTATTAACAACAATTAAACTCCATATTAATTCTCTTTACTTCACTCTGCGATCCGGTATATTTTTTTAAACAGCATTTACGTGGTTGTTCCTACATCCTTAACTGAAATTTATTCAAAGGTTTTACTTTCTAATGAAACTGTACTTTTATTTTACCTTTCCTTAAAATTATTAATTGGAAAAAACGTTGCGAATGAAAAAATCCATAACAGATATTTTGAAGCTAGCTTTCTTTTCAAATAACTGTTTTTACAAACCAACAAATTCCCTTTTTATAGTTTAACTTGATGCTTAATATTGTATCTTGTTTAGAGTTTCAAATATCCAGAATCCGATATCCGTTTTTACAGGTATTGCTCATTTTCATTAACTTTAAGCCAACCAAAGCTGATTTATAAATGTATCATACAACCAAACGAAGGGTTCATATAATCCTGCATCCCGAAATAGGAAATACAAAATGGGATAAAACGATCAATAGCTTTATTATTGTTTTGATCATTCTAAATGTTACAGCTGTTATATTAGAAACGGTACCTTCAATCCATGACCCTTATACAAATTTTTTCAGGATCTTTGACATGGTTTCTGTTTTCATTTTTACTATAGAATATCTTTTACGGTTATGGAGTTGTACGCATGATTCAAGATACAAACATAGTTTACATGGCCGCTTAAAATATATGGTATCAACAGATGCACTTATAGATCTGCTTGCTATTCTGCCTTTTTATTTACATGTAATCATCGGACTCGATCTGAGGGTATTACGTATTTTACGTTTGCTAAGATTTTTACGATTATTCCGGTTAACGGCATATATGAAATCAGCCAGACTGGTAAGAAATGTTTTCAGATCAAGGGCAAATGAACTCAGGCTAAGCATGGTTTTAATCGTTTTCATGATCATCATCGCTTCCTGCCTGCTGTACTTTGCCGAACATATTAAACAGCCAACGGTGTTTTCCAGTATCCCTGCAACCATGTGGTGGGCTGTTATTACGGTTACATCAGTTGGATATGGCGATATGATTCCTATCACCATATTAGGAAAATTAATGACAGCTTTTATTGCATTGGGCGGATTAGCCATTTTTGCTTTACCGGCAGGTATCATCACATCAGGCTTCCTGGAAGAAATGAGAAAAGAAAAAAAAGAAAAAGTAAATTTTTGCCCACATTGTGGAAAATCATTAGACCACTTAGAAGCTATATAAAAATGAAATTTACATTCACCAGTTGCAACTGCAACTGCGGTGGTTTATGCCGTTGCTGGTCGCCCGACCAGCAACTTTACGGCGCATACAAAATCTACGGAACTATTTTTAAACAGCTTCTTAGAATACAATGAAGATTATTGAACTAAAAAGAACCTGAATTTTTTGTGTATTTCAATAAAAAGGCAACCTTCACTTCATTTTCCTTTTAAACCAAAGCATATTGAGCAGTAAAACTACTATCAATATCAACAAACCAAAAAACTCCCTTGTTTCTTCTATCCATGGTTTGGTTGCCTGCATAGACTGAACAATACTTTCAGCATGATGTTCACTTTTCCAGTTTAAAACACCCGTTTTGTCGAAAAATAAGATCACAGCATACATTGAATATGCTGCAAGCCCAATGACATATAAAACAGGAGTATATTTTTTTTGAAAAGCTTTGTAACAGATAAATGTTGCATACAAGTAAATAGGTATCCATATATAAGGATCAGAATCATTATACTGCAATATTGCTGCTACAATGAATAACACAATGAAGATGAAGTTGAAAAGTTTCATACAATTATCTTACTTCAAAGTTAATGATACCATTTTAAATGGCGATTATCTGGCTGTAAACAAAATATGGATAGTATGAATAACTCCGCAGCAAGCTGCGAGGTATCTAAAAAAAAACATATTGCCACAGATTCACAGATTTTATAGAATCAAAAAATCTAATCTGCGAATCTGTGGCAATTTATATTTCATTCATCCAGCAGCAAGCTTCGAGGAATTCTTTTGATTAAATCCTGGCAATGCTTATATACATATCTATGATCACCTCTTTTACTGGAGTTTTCAAAAATCATTATTATCGGTATAAAGCCCTTGACAATGATATTTTTTAATACTAACTTTAAGAAAAACATTTTATCATGGAAAAAATTAACCAGAACGATGTATCCCCACGTCGTAAATTTTTACAAAAACTGGCTACCGGTACCGCTGCTTTGGGAATAGCAAGCGTCATTACTCCTTTCCAGCAAGCCCATGCAGGGCTTATGTCTGCCAGCAATGATTCCTCCCCTGATGAATGGTTCAACCAGGTAAAAGGGAAACATCGTATTGTATTTGATGCAACCGGGCCGCATGAAATATTTCCATTTGCATGGCCCAGGGTTTTTATGATTACAAATGCTGCAACAGGAACACCTGAAAATGAAAGCAGTGTAGTGGTAGTCTTACGCCACAATGCAATTCCTTATGCTCTCCCGGATAATATTTGGGCAAAATATAATTTAGGTGAAGTTTTTAAAATAGATGATCCAAAGACAAAGAAACCAGCAACACGTAATCCATTCTGGCAACCTAAACCAGGAGACTTTATTATTCCGGGCATTGGAAATGTTGCTATTGGAATCAATGAATTGCAGGAAAGTGGAGTATTGTTTTGCATATGCAGTATGGCCATTACAGTAAATAGTGCAAAAATTGCTGCCAAAATGAATTTACCTGCAGATGATGTTAAAAAAGAATGGGCCAGCAGTATATT
>JANOPU010000119.1:0-14180 GCA_031422055.1 Ferruginibacter sp. | reverse complement strand
CCAATTATTAACAGGTGAATAATAAAACTTACTAAAGCAATCCACAATATTACATTTTCACTTCTTTTTTTAGTTTTTTCTGAGAGAAATTTTATATAAAGTTTCTCTGAGAGTTTATTTAATTCCATATTGAAATTCTTTCATTTTAGTGATTTGATGTATAAATTAGTAGTAGTTGAAAAATGACGGCTAACTTAAAATATCCGAATAAACCCTGTACTTATTGAGTTTTAATTAAATGAAATTTATCCCTAACCAAAACAGAAATTATCCATTAACCATTAACGATCTTCCCATCTTTCATATGAAGTACCCGGTCGCCCATACCCGCCAGTTCTTCGTTATGGGTTACTATTAAAAAGGTTTGCTGGTATTTATTTCGAAGGTCTATAAAAAGCTGGTGTAATTCTCTTGCATTGGTAGAATCAAGGTTACCTGTAGGTTCGTCTGCCATAATGATAGCAGGATTATTTATGAGTGCCCTGGCAACAGCTACCCGTTGTTGTTCGCCACCAGATAACTGGTTTGGTTTATTCTCCAGACGCTGGCCAAGCCCGAGTAAATTTAGTAATTCAATCGCTTTTGCTTCAACTTCCTTTTTTTTGCTGCCGGCGATCCATCCGGGTATACAAACATTTTCAATGGCTGTAAACTCAGGCAATAAATGATGGAACTGAAAAATAAATCCAATATTCTTATTCCTGAATTTTGATAATGCCTTACCAGATAATTTATCTATTCGCTGATCGTAGAGTTTTACTTCCCCTTTATCGGGTTTGTCGAGGGTACCCAGGATATGAAGTAAAGTGCTTTTCCCGGCACCGGATGAGCCAACAATGCTTACGATCTCTCCTTTTTGAATATTAATATCCACATTTTTAAGCACATGTAATTTGCCATAATGTTTATCGATACTTTTTGCACTTAACATGTACCGAAAATAGCCATTTATTACTATAAATCGAGCCTGAAAGGAGGTTTTTACAGGTATTATTTTTCAAATTCAAACGGCATAAAATCCATTTATTCCCCTTTTGTAAATCCTTTATTAGCAGGTTTTAACCATAAGTTTAAAAAACACTTTTGGTTATTTCGTACGAACTTCTACATTTGCAAAAATTAAACCTGTTACAAACGATGTTTTGGACCCTAGAATTAGCCTCACATTTAGAAGATGCGCCTTGGCCGGCTACTAAAGATGAACTGATCGATTACAGCATACGCAGCGGTGCTCCTATTGAAGTAATTGAAAATCTTCAGGAGCTGGAAGATGAGGGTGACCTGTATGAAGGATTAGATGATATCTGGCCGGATTACCCTAGCCAGGAAGATTTCTTTTTCAATGAAGATGAATATTAAAAGAATCGATTAATCTGCACAGTCTTCATCCTATATCTAAGATAATACCAATCAAAAAATTACAATGAGTTTCTGCTTAATGCAATGTATTATTAAGGCGACAGCTAAATAAGTTTAATCTACATGCAAACAAATTTACCACTGATTTTTTTTATATCATTACTTAAAAATGACATAAAAAAGTTGATAAAATAATTTTCAAAAAGCAGTGCTTAAAATTAATTCTGATAAAAGTTTCTAAGGCCGACAATGATCAAAATTTAATTTAAATTGTATGTTTCGGTACACTTCAACACCTTCAAGATGATCAATAGGACTGAATGTTGACTTTTTATCAAATTGTGCAATGTGCAGATATACCAGTGTGGTTTCTATTCTTGAATGGCCCAACAATTCTTTTATCGACAGTATGTCAAGCCCGGCTTCCAATAAGTGTGTGGCAAAAGTATGACGAAGGGTATGTACATTAATATCTTTGGTAATACCTGCAGTTTTGGCTGCTGCATTAACAGCCCATTGAACACCTCTTTGTGAAAATTTTTTATCGAAAACCCTTCCGCTACTGCTTAAAGACTGTCCATTAAAAAGCCATGTCTTCGGGTTGTACGTTTCAATATAAATTCTTAGCGTTTCTACAAGGAATTTACCCAATGGAACATAACGATCCTTTTTTCCTTTGCCCTGACGCACATGTAACATTGCACGGTCAAAATCAAGATCATTCAATTTAACATTACGGGCTTCGAAACATCGCAGTCCACATCCATATAGTAAAGCAATCAACACACGATGTTTTAGTAATTTAGGCTTATTTAGCAATGCAACCATTTCATGCTTACTCAAAACCACCGGTAGTTTTTTTACACGCTTAATTTTGGGAAGTTGTATCCTTTGCTCTTGTAGGCCCTCCATCCTGAAAACAAAACGAAGTGAAAACACGGTGTGCTTAAAGTAAGTATCAGAAGGAGAAAGATATTTCTGCTGAATATAATAAAGATAATCTTCAATTTCATTAATGCTTAGTAATGTAGGCAATCGGTTATAGTGTATTGCAATCTGCGCCAGATGCCTGCTGTAATTTATAAAAGTACTGTAAGCCCTTCCTGTAATGGAGATCTTTTGCCTAAACCGCTGTAATAATTCCTTGAATCCGGTAACTTCTTCACAAGCCCGATTCACATATGATAATCTGATTTGTTGTTGAGTTGAAAGCATATTTTTTCTTACAATGATACATCCTAATATCATATCATGCCAAACAGTTCATTATTACCATTGGAGTTAAATGAAAAGCACGTTTGTTAAATTAGCCGGTAATTTTTTAACTTTTAAAATAAATATTACTTAAGCGATATGAATAAATTATTTTTCTTTCAACATATTCATATTTATTAAGCATGAAAAAAATCATGGCACGATTTTGGAAATCAGGTAAACATCGAACAAATATTTTATAGAAAAGATCATTAATAAACAATTTTTAAAAATCTAAATTTAATAACATGGATACTTCAAACAGCCCATTGACTACCCAAACTGAAAGTCAGGCAAAAACAAAAAGTTTTAAAAATGCCATTATCGGTGGTATGGCCGTAGTACTGGTTGCACTAGGTGGTTACACGATCTACGACAAATCAAATAACACTAAGACTATTCAGCAACAGGAAACAAAAATTGCAGCAGTTACCGAAGAAAAAAGTAATGTACAAACAAGTTTTGATGGATCGCTTGCCCGACTGGATTCTATGGCTACTGTAACAAACAGCCTGCAAAGCCAGCTTGCTGATAAAAACTCTGAGATCGCCAAAGACAAAGAAGAGATCCGTAAGATCCTGAATAACAAAAATGCAACAGCAAAAGAATTAACAAGAGCAAAATCACTTATCGCCGGATTAAACGAAAAGATCAGCGGTATGGAACAGGAAGTTGCCCGTTTAACCCAGGAAAACCAAACCTTAACTCAGGATAAGATCGTTTTAACTGCAGATAAGGAAAAATTAACCCAGGACCTGACTGCTACCACAGTTGTTAAACAGGAATTAGAAAAGAAAGTAGATGTTGCTTCAACTTTAAATGCATCAAATATTGTTATTGTACCTGTGAATGTTAAGAGAAATGGCAAGGAAAAAGTATCATCGACAGCTAAGCGTATTGACAAAATGGTAGTTAGTTTTGACGTTGCAAATCGTATAGCTCAGGCCGGTGCAACAGATATATATGTTTTGGTAATCGGACCCGATGGCAAGGCATTCACCCCAACAGAATCTACCGGGTCATTTACTACCCGTGAAGAAGGTGATAAATCATATACCGCTAAATTGCCGGTAGAATTTGAAACTGCAAAAACTAAAAATGTCAACTTTAGTTTTAATCCCGGTAATACTTTTCAAAAAGGTAATTATAAGATAATGATCTATCAAAACGGATTCCTGATTGGTGAAGGAACCAAGGAATTAAAAAAAGGTGGATTATTTAGTTAAACTTCAAAATAAAAATCAAAAATAATATCCTCTGAAACTATAAAAAAGCTACCTGAATTTACTTCAGGTAGCTTTTTTAAATTGTCAAATAATTAGTTAGCTGCTCATTTTAAGTGTATTATCTAATTATGAATAGATACAAATGAACACTTTATTTTTATGGGATTTTCTGCTAATAAGTTCCATCTTTCTATATCTTACTTTCGATAAGCTCTGTTGCCATAAGCCCTATAGATATCTGGAGGCTGAGTTGAATAATTAAGAGACTTCACACTAAATTCAGAGTGCCGGATGTAATGAATGAAACGATACCTGGGTATGATACCGGACCGGGTGCTGATATATTGCAATCCGGACCGGCATGGGAGGGAATTAGTAACCAGGTGTAGTGAATAAATCATCGGTGGGTGTATGTTCGGTTAGCGAACGACGCTTTTGGTTTCAAAATTTACAGGTTGCATTTCTATAACTTTCGCCTTTTCTATGGCGCCTGTCATATTGTTTAATAACTGATGTTTTATAGTTGAATCATAAATCAGTGCTATACTACATGCCTTATCAAAATCAGTATGCATACCATATCCAACTAATACATCCGGCACATTATTAAATTCAGGGAATTTCAAAAACTTCTTTACAAAAAAATATGTTTTCCCCTGTACCGTTTTTGTATACGAAGTGTAAAAATTTTCCATTTCCTGTGTTTTTAAGTGAAGTAATGATATAATTAAAATGTGAATCTATTTTTATATCAGTTATAGATATGATCCAATTTCTAAACTGAAATACTAAAATAAAGTGCATTAGATAATACTAAAACATGATGTTTCTAAAGAACTAAAACAGAAGATTGGAAAAATAAGTAAGATCCGGAGGCTTCACATCATAATTGAGAAGTTTGCCCAAAAGGGATATACCGAAGACTTTCAGAGGATAATTCTGGAAATAAAATAAATTTTACCGCAAGGGGTGAAATTCAAAAAAATAAAAATGGGGCTGTTCAAAGGATGGGTAGGTGGTAATAGGTAATGTAAGGTGGAGTAAATGTAATACGAACTATTTACAAATGCAAGTAATTAAGGAAATTATTTGTTTAAATAAAGTATTTTATTTTACAGTGAAAGACTCATTTAATAGAATACCAATACATAATCAAGTTGTATATCAGCAAAATGTTAAAGAATTACTGTTAAATAACCAGAATAATATTTGAATAGATATTTTTCCAAATAGACAAAATCTTTCATTTATTTTCCGGAAACAACACATATTAATTTATGGAACCGTTCTAATTCTGTTTTCTCCAAGGATGATAGTATTTCCTTTTTGTCATGTTTCATCTTAAAATAAAGTACTCTTTTATGTTGAGGGTATTTTGATAAAATATCTGAAATCATTAGTATAGAAATTGTATCAGATGTTTCTGCAAATACAGGTTTCGTTACAATCGACCTGTGATTAGAATGCTTTTTAAGAATGATGGCCTGAATAGTTGCTAATTTTCCCGGAGCAATCGTTTTTATTCCCGATGCTTTGTGATACAATCCTTCCAACTGTTTTTTACTAAGACTCCCTCGCTCCTGGTATTGTTTGTATAAACTATTGATAAATGTAGAACCAGGATAAACTACTAAAGCCTGTTTAAGCACATCTAAAATAACGTTAACATCCTGCATAATACTTTTTCTGATATTTTAAATAAAATTAAGCAATTTATACATTGAACAATTTGTACCCAATCTAATAGATGAATTCTACCTTAAACTTAATATTCGGGATTAATTATTGCTTCTAAGGTATATAAGGCAATTATGATGTTATAGACATTGGAAGGAAATCTGTTTTACCTTAAAACTGAAAGTCTGAATATTCCAACAAATCAAATCTGATATCCGACATAAAATTATTTATCCATTAATCTTCTGTGATAATTAATCTGCCCCAAATGATAATTGAAATGTGCCAGCAAATGCAATAACATAAAATCTGTTTTTAGAAACTTATCATGCTTTATTTCAGGAAAATCATTTTCAAAATCTTTTTCAGTCAATGCTGTTAAAGTTTTTAAAACCACTTCGCTCGTTCTTTCTATCATAACGTTAAGTTCTGAAACCGGAATATTCTTTAATGAAAACTCTTTATCCCGTTCACGCTGATACCCATTCTTTCCCAGAACTGAGCCCAAAAAATGATTTAGGTTGCCTATGAGGTGCAAACAAAGATTTCCAGCTGAATTATTAATGCCGGCAACGGTTACCCAAAGCACCTTTTCATCCCCGTAATTATTTATTTCATCTTTTAGTTTTAAAATATCTCTGCCAAATATTTCAATTATTGCATTTTTCATTTCTAACTATTTTATTGAAAAAAATAATCCCCATTTATTGTTTAACCGGCAATTTCATTACCTCCATTAAAAAAACCCTGGTTTCCGTTTCAACACTTTCAATATCTTTTGATTTAATTGGAGAAGCAATTACATGTTCTCCTGTATTGGGCAATGCCTTTTCTCTTTTCATATTTGCTGCTGTAGCAAGTTGTGTAAACATTTTCTTCATGGCACTTACTTTTACCACCTTGTCCTGGTGCGCTTCATCCTTATAATAATAAAGCATTAATACAGGCTTTGTTATTTTTTTAAACATTTCAGCCTTCATGCTTGTTTCAAGCATTTCTTCCAATGCAATGGTTGCTTCTATTCTATATGGTTTATTCCAGTATTGTTTATATACCTGTCGATCATCTTTAGGTTCAATGTAATTACTTCCTAAAACCAATCGTGCGATCTGTAAACCCCATGGATCATTTAATAACCACGCATTAGGATCATTAATAGCAATATTGGGTGAGTAAAGAATAAGTGCGGCAATATCATTTGGATAAACTGCAGCCAATTGCAACGCCTGGCTAGCCCCGGTGCTTGTTCCCATTAAAATCACCTTTTTACCAAGTTGCTTTCCGATAGCCAATGCTTGTTTAGCAGACTCCCAATATTTATCTGCAGAAAGATTCAATAATTGTTCGCTTGTATCAATACCATGTTCTGCTAACCTCGACAAGTATAAGTTACAGCCAAATGATTTTGCAATATTTCTGTGAACCGGATTGCCTTCATTCTGCGAAGCAGAAAAACCATGAATATACACAATGGAATATTCTGTTTTTTGTAAAACACTGTCATTTGCCCAAACAATCCTGGCTTCATTATCAAGCCGCAGTTTATGCATCGATTCGTTTGCTGCAATAAATTGCTCCAAACCATTAATGGAGGGAACAGAGGGCATTTGCAAATTATACTCAGGTGTTGAAGGATTAGGTCCAAGGAAATAAATAACAGACAAAATAATCAATGTCACCAATATTTTTTTTATCCAACGCATTTTTTTCTATGAAGCTATGAATAAAAATCTATTAGTTTAATTTGTAATTACATGCCTGGTTATAAAAAGTTAATAAATGTTTATGACCGATTAACCCAGATTACGCGATAGAAATAAATCACTTACAAAAGGATGGAAATTAATTAATAACCTGATTACGGAATAAGCATCAAAGTGAAAATTGATTTCTATTAATTGAAGTGCCCTGAATCTAAGAGTAAATGACAAATGATGAATCTACAGTAGTGCAAAAGCTGATTAGAGCTAAACGGCAGGAACGGGCTGTATTCGTTCCTGCCTTGACTTTTTTGCAACTTTTTTTGTCAAGAAAAAAAGTTGAGAGTAACAATCAATTAGTAACTAACAATTTATAAAATACATTATCCGGGACTCAGGTTAATAAGGTTTCACTTTTTTGTAATACATAATATTAGAGTTTTTAAAAGCCAATCTGAAATAAAACCCTTTACCGTATTTACTTTCAGCGAATTCTAAAATAAAAAAATACTCTATTGCGTAATTTGGGATTAAATTACAACATACTATTGCCAATGAATAAAAAATATCTATCTATTGCTTTTGAGAACCTACATTTGGTAACAGAAATAAATTACAAAAAATGAAATTACAATTCTGGAGTGTTGGCAAAGCACATGAAAGCTATGTAAAAGAGGGCATTGAAATATTTACCAAACGCATAACAAATTATTTTCCGGTACAATGGACGATCATTCCCATGCCAAAAAACGCCGGCATGATGAGTGAAATGGACCTGAAAATAAAAGAAGGGGAAATGATACTTGATTTTATAAAAAAAGATGATTACCTGGTGGTATTGGATGAAAGAGGAAAGCAATTAACCAGTGAAGGGCTTGCAAATTTTATACAGGCCCGTGCCAATGAAAGCGAAAAAAATATCATTTTTTTAATTGGTGGTGCATTCGGTTTAAGCAAGGAAGTATTAAAACGTGCTGATCATTCCTGGAGTTTATCACAACTGGTCTTTCCACACCAATTGGTACGATTGATCCTGGCTGAGCAGGTTTACAGGGCATGCAGCATACTTAGAAATGAAAAATATCATCACGTGTAAATTTTTCACCGCAGAGAGCGGAGAAGAACATAAGTTTTCGCAGAGAAGTAAAATTTTTCAATAAAAATGTATTTGGCTGTAATTTAAATTAAGCCATTAGAATTCGCATAACTCACCCCAGCATTTTTTCCCTTAGTTTTGATAAAATTATTATTATGGATCTTTCTGTTATACCTGTTACCATTGGATTGATTGCTGCCAATGTTATTTTTTCGCTTATTGGTTTTTCCAATGCAGACTTTGTTAACAAGACAATCATGTGGCCATACGGGGTAAAAAGAGAAAACCAGTACTATCGGTTTATTACTTCAGGATTTTTACATGCAGACTGGATGCACCTGATCTTTAATATGTTTACTTTATTCTTTTTTGGTTCAGCTATTGAATATTACTTTTCCGCTTTTGGTTTAGGAGGTAAAGTATCTTATATCATTTTGTATTTTTTGGGATTAATCATTGCCGATGTACCCAGTTATATCAAACATAAAGACGATTATAATTACAGGGCACTCGGAGCTTCCGGGGCGGTATCCGCAGTGCTTTTCGCTGCCATTATTTTTGACCCGTGGAGCAGTGTATATTTATATGGTGCTCTTAAAATATCTGCCTTATTATTTGCTGTTCTGTATATCGTGTATTGCATTTATATGGGTAAAAAAGGTGGCGACAATGTTAATCACGATGCTCATTTATGGGGTTCTTTATTCGGCCTGGCTTTTACGCTGATATTGATCTTTGCATTACAGCCCGATCTATTCACACAGATCATTGAAAAATTAAAACAACCAAGTTTGTTCGGACATGGGTAGAGGAAAAAAGGTTTAAGTAATTAAACTTAGTTTCATAACCTGACTTGTTTGAGAAGTGATTTTTACACGGTCATCAATTCTCATACCGACGATCCAAATGATTTTTTTACCGGATTCTATTACCCAGGTATTTTCCTTTTCATTCAGTGATAATTTCTGATCAATAAAAAAACGGCTCAGTTTTTTCTTCCCTGGCTTGACGGTAGAAATTTTATTCATACCAAGCGGGTAGAAATAATCGCCCTGCTTCCATTTTCGGAGAAGTAAAGGAAATTCTATTTGTGATGTATCCAGGAGTGCAATGTTAGCATCCGCAATTATTGTAAGATCATTGATACGTTCTAAAAATATTTTTCCTTTTGTAAAATGTATTTCTTTTGTTTCTTCTTCAATTAAGTAATGCTGGATACTTGTATCATTCAATGGAGAAATGATCAGCCATTTCCGGTTATGTAATATACGGTGTGAATCAGATTCCATGAATCTGCCCGAATCACTTTGCAATAATTTGATCACTTCATCTGTTTGCTTTGATGAAAAACCGAACGCTTTAATGATCTCATATATGACAGTTTGCAGTGCATTAGTCTTTAATAATTTCAGCACAGGAATATGCATTTCATTTCCCTTAACAGTAATTAATTTTTTTATTGCAGCATCTACTGCCTGGCTATATAGAATATTAATATCCCTGAATCTGTCTGCATTGTGAATGATATTATCCTTTACCTGCGGAAATACTTTTTCCAAACCCGGTATCAATTGGTTCCTGAAATAATTTCGTGTGTATTTGTCACTGCTGTTAGATGAATCTTCCCTGAAAGGAAGTTTATATTCAGCAGCAAATGATTCCAGCTCCTCTTTTCTTGCAAACAATAAAGGCCTTACTATCTTTTCTTTTTTAGGTACGATGCCTTTTAAACCATTGATACCGGAACCTTTGAAAAAATTCATCAATATGGTTTCGATGTTGTCATCTGCGTGGTGAGCGGTGAGCAGGTAGTTTAATGCCTGCCCGGATGATCCATTCAGACGAGAATTACCGCCTGCCCGGATGATCCATTCAGACGGGGTTGAATGCCCGCCCGGATGAACATCCGTTCGGACGGGGTTTATTAGTTCATCAAACCAATGGTATCTTAAATCTCTTGCAGCTACCTGGATGCTTAGTTTATTTTCTGTGGCAAATTTCTCCGTGTCGAATTTTTTTACAAAAAATGGTACCCCATATTTTTCGGCGAGTTCTTTTACAAAATCTTCGTCTTCATCACTTTCTTTTCCACGTAGTTGAAAATTACAATGAGCCATTGCAAAATCAAAACCTGACTGCCCGCATAATTCACACAAAACTACAGAGTCTACTCCCCCGCTTACAGCAATGAGCAACCTGTCTTTCGGTTGAAAGAGGTTTTCAGTTTTTACAAACTCATTAAAACTATTTAGTAAACTCATTTTTTAATTTTCTTCTATGCATCTGCCGGAAAAGACAAATATGCAACCGTAAACTTTGAACTAAAAACTATGAACTATTCCTCAATATCCTCCAAAGCACCCTGCAATTCATTGTAACTGTGATTGTCTTCCGCTTTTTTCGCTTCTTCCATCCCCCTTTTGTAAACCTTTATTGCCCTGTCAAAATCAGCTACCCTTTCCAAAAGCTTACCCAGATGATAATAAGAACCAATATAAGTGGGCTCTCTTAATAATATTTCATTAAACAGCTTACGGGCCTCTTCATCATTATCTACCTTGATGTATTCAAGGGCTAATGCATGCTGAAGAAAACTATCCTTCCCGGATGTTTTAATAAATTCAAGTAATTTCTCAATCCTGCTCATGACAATATTTTTTTACCGAAGTTTCAAAATTTACTTTGCAAGGCTTATATTTGCATTTAGTTGCATAAACAACTTTTATTTCCTCACCCCTTTTTTGCTGCTTTTTTAGAGCTTAAAAGGAAAAAATGAATACATGAAGATATTAGTTTGCATCAGTAAAACTCCTGATACTACGGCAAAAATAGCCTTCGCAGATAACAATACGAAATTTGCAGTTGACGGTGTACAATGGATCATTAATCCATACGACGAATGGTATGCTTTGGTAAGAGCCATTGAATTGAAAGAAGCAGATCCTGCTACAGTTTTACATCTGATAAATATCGGATCGGCAGAAAGCGAACCTATCATACGTAAAGCATTAGCGCTTGGTGGTGATGAAGCCATCCGTGTAAATTCAGAAAATTCAGATAGCTATTATATTGCAGCCCAAATTGCTGCCGTTGCAAAAGAAGGTGGGTACGATCTGATTCTGACCGGTAAAGAAACCATCGATTACAATGGTTCATCCATCGGTGGCATGGTTGCAGAAATGCTTGACATGCCTTATATCTCACATGCTTCAAAATTGGATATGCAGGACGGGAGTGCCATTACTGTGCGTGAAATAGAAGGTGGTGAGGAAACTAATAAAGTAAAACTACCTCTAGTTATCAGCTGCCAGAAAGGTATGGCCGAACAACGTATCCCGAATATGAGAGGCATCATGGGTGCAAGGTCCAAACCACTGAAAGTAATTGAACCGGTAGCTGCTGATTCTTTAACGAGTGTGGTTTCTTTCGATCTGCCACCTGCAAAAGCGGGAGTGAAATTGGTTTCAGCAGAAACTCCGGAAGAACTGGTGAGGTTATTACATGAAGAAGCAAAAGTGATTTAATGGATAATTGTTTAGTGGATAACGGATAATTTTTGTAATTTAAGACAGACAATTTTTATCCGTAACCCTAAATGAATTATTATGAAAGAAAATGTTTTAAAAACGAAGAGTTTTCTATTTGCTATCAGAATGGTTAAAGCATATAAATACCTGAAAAAACAGCAAGGAGAATACATTCTGTCAAAACAATTACTCAGGAGTGCTACATCAGTAGGGGCAATAATCAGGGAAGCAGAACATGCAGAAAGTTTAAAGGATTTTACGCATAAACTAAGTATAGGATTGAAAGAAGCAAATGAATGTAAATACTGGTTAGATCTTCTATTTGCTACTGATTTTCTGACTAAAAACATGTATGATTCTCTGCTTAAAGACTGCGAAGAATTGCTAAAATTACTTATTGCTAGCGTAAAAACTAGTAAGCAACGAATTAAATAAATTATCCATTATTAAATTATCCATTATTATGGTATTAGTATTTTTAGACCAGGCAGAAGGCCACATAAAAAAATCTTCTTTTGAAGCTGCAAACTATGCTGCAAAAATTGCTGAACAAACAGGTACAACTGCAGAAGCAATTGTATTGGGAGCCGTTAAAGATGATCTTGCTTCTATTGGAAATTATGGTATTAAGAAAGTACATACAGTCAATGATGCCATATTAAATAACCTGGATGCACAGGTTTATACAAAAGTTATTGCACAGGTAGTTGAGACAACCGGTGCCGATGTGATCGTATTTTCAAACAATACAGGCGGTAAATCGATAGCACCCAGACTAAGTGTTCGTTTAAAAGCAGGATTGGTTTCAGGTGCCATAGCTTTGCCTGATCTCAGCAGTGGATTTACTGTAAAGAAAACCGTTTTCAGCGGTAAAGCTTTTGCCAATATATCTGTCACAAGTGCAAAAAAGATCATTGCGCTAAACCCCAACTCCTACAATATTGTAATGGGAAGCGGTGCAGCTGAAGTTGTTCCATTTACGGCAAATATTGATGCAGCTAAAGTAGAGGTTACCCAAGTAAATAAGGTTGTAGGTGAAGTATCACTGAGCGAAGCTGAAATAGTTGTAAGCGGAGGCCGTGGTTTAAAAGGGCCAGAAAACTGGGGATTGGTTACTGATCTGGCAACATTACTTGGTGCTGCAACAGCTTGTAGCAGGCCCGTTGCTGACACAGACTGGCGCCCGCATCATGAACACGTTGGACAAACCGGACTAGCTATAGCTCCTAATTTATATATTGCCATCGGTATTTCAGGAGCCATCCAGCACCTGGCTGGCGTTAACCGCAGTAAAACGATCGTAGTTATTAATAAAGACCCTGAAGCTCCTTTCTTTAAGGCCGCAGATTATGGAATTGTAGGGGATGCTTTTGAAGTAATGCCAAAAATTATTGCAGCCGTAAAGAAAATGAAGGAAGCATAACAGTTTACTTTCTTTTCCCTTTTATAAAAGCTTCAGATTTAGATGCCTTTCAATTGAATTTGAAAGGCATTTGTTTTTATATTTGTAAAAAATCAACAGAGTGGGATGAAAAAGATTGAACTGGAAATAGTTGCATTGTCTCACAGCATTACACAAACGCATTCTTATGCAGTGGTATTGGGAGAAATAAATGGTCTGCGCCGCTTACCAATTGTGATAGGTGGTTTTGAAGCACAGGCCATAGCAGTTGCTCTGGAACGTATGAATCCAAGCCGCCCGCTTACCCACGACCTGATGAAGAATTTTATGATGGCTTTCAATGTAGAATTGCATGAAATTGTTATAAATGACCTTCAGGAAGGAATTTTTTATTCTAAACTGGTTTGCAGTTCTGCCAATGATACTGTTGAAATTGATTCACGTACTTCTGATGCACTTGCATTAGCAGTTCGCTTTGGTTGTCCGATTTTCACTTATGATAATATTCTTGACCAGGCCGGCGTATTGATGGATGATGATCAAAAGAAAACACCCGCAGGCACAGTAACTTCCGAGACAGGCGGTAAAGACAACTTACAATCTATGAGCCTGGATGAATTAAATACATTGCTAACTGATGTACTGGAACATGAAGACTATATCAAAGCCATTGCTATCAGAGATGAAATTAAAAGCAGGGGGAAGAAATAATGGATATTTCTTCAATGGATAATTAATTAATGGATAATTGGTCTAACTAAAAATTGAACAATGCCCTATTTATTTATACACTAACTAAATGAATGACCCCGCAGCAAGCTGCGAGGTATCTAAAAACAAAAAACAAATTGCCACAGACCTGTCTGCCGGCAGGCAGGTTCACAGATTTAATAGAATCAAAAAATCTAATCTGCGAATCTGTGGCAATAAATATTTCAT
>JANOPU010000118.1:0-1735 GCA_031422055.1 Ferruginibacter sp. | reverse complement strand
CTAGAAGAAACAACAGATCAGGTTAAATATATATATACAAAAATTTGTCGTGACTATGATTGCAGAAGAAACATCAACACATCTGCATTTTCTTTATCATAAATAAAGTTAAATGGTAAGAGCCTGATTTTTTGACTAATTCTGTTATGCAGCCCTCCCTTATTGTTAACTATATTGCGAATCATCCATGAAGCTGCTGATCCGCAGATAACCACGATAAGGTTCTTTTGGCGTGAGGCCCATGTGTTCCAAAAATGCTCAAAGGCAGCAAGGAAGCCGGATTTTTATGTATGGATCCAGAGAAACTCATCAAAAAAAATAACTGATTTCCGCAATGCAAGTTTAGGTGCTAAAAATTCCTGTATATAATCAAATGCTTCTATCCAGTTAGATGGTACGGCCGGCCGTATGCTACTTCCTGACGCTTTTTTTAAAGCCAGACTGAAATTTTGCAACTGCTGACTCAGTCCTGCTTCATGAACACCTGAGAATTCAAACAATATGTTGCTTTCATAAACCTTGCGTATTAAAAAGGGTTTACCTACTCTTCTTCTTCCAAATAGCGCAATCAGTTCAGCCTCTGATGAATGTAATGGATCTGATAAGAGTTTTATCTCATCTTTTCTTCCAATCAATTTTTCCATCACTTAATTTGTTTTCAGCCAAAACTATGAAATAAATATAAGTTTTGGCTTAGTATAATTAACTAAACACAGCCATTATTTACATATAATTACCTATTTTGGCTGAGTATATAAAAATAGATGGCCGATAAAAGTGTCCAGAAAACTATGGGAAAGCACCATTATTTTAAACTAACTGAACCCTATTCATCATACCAAAACGAAATTATTTACAAATCCTGAAAATAATCCTAACAAGCCTCCATTTTAAAAAAATAAAATATCCTGCAAGTTAGCACCGGCACATTCCGTAACGCCTGCCGGCAGATAGCTTCACGTTTTATCGCTTCGCACCATAAACGCTTCATCGCCAGCGTTCGTGTCTCACGAACGTTACAAGCCTTATCCATACTTCATCATCCCGGTAACATAACATTTAAATTCTCCGCTCAATGCCGGTGCTATGATACTGCAGGTATTTTATTTTTTCATTTAAAATGTTCGTTATGTCAGTATCATTTTCTTTCGGCATTGGTCTCACTAATATTCCATTGTCAAATTTTCCGGGCCGCCGTCGCCGCAAGTGGATTTCATTCGTTACTTCAGGTTGCCAAAATGATCAGTACGTTTATGTAGTGTATCATTGTCCAGTAGTAAATGGTGTAGCCCAGGTTCATCTTGCCCGGCAGCATCGTATTTTGCCGGCTTAGGGCTGCTTATTAAAAAGGCTGGTCGGTATCATTGGCCAGCTTTTCCTTTTTTTGACAAAAGCTAACGCGGTCACACTTACTAATAAATAGTTTCAAGATAAATACTTGAAACCATTTTTTCATTACACTATAATCCCTGTTATTCTAAGCATTACTGACATACAGTTATAAGATCTTTCTGGAGTTTCCTTATAATTCAGTAGCCTAAATAGCGGAATGCTTATCAGACAAGGGTTTGCACTCTTTAAGAAGTGCAAGCCTTTTTTTTATGCGTTAATTTTTATCCGGCTGTCAAACTGGCTGTAAAAAGTTTCCTCAAAAAAAAGTGTCCAATTTCGTATAATGTAGTTGCAACAAACATTTACATACGATCATGGACACAAACTCTTTACCTATCAGCCG
>JANOPU010000117.1:0-6401 GCA_031422055.1 Ferruginibacter sp. | reverse complement strand
AGTTTTCCGGGATCGAAATGGCAGTCATCTTTGAAAAGCACTGCACCGGCAACATTCAGTTCTACATCCGGTTCCAGTTGTTGCACTTGTTGTGCATTGAGTTTTTTTATTTTCAATCCGAATTTTTCTGCATCATTTGCCATTTGAAATTCATGTTCAAGTGTTTTTAATTCCTTACACATCATCAGGCAACCGATCTCCTGCATGTCAAAATCATCACCTATATCGATCCTCATCTGATTCATTAAATGCCTGCTTAGTTGCAGGATATTATTCAGGTGAGGCGAATTTTTTATGACCGTTTTTTCGTTACTACTTTTCCAGAAATGATAACCCCATTGCATCAGATCTGCATTCAGTCTTGGTTTTATATAGAAAGGGCTGCTGCTCTTAAACATATGTTTTATCCCTTCTGTAATGATTCCCGGTGATGCTAATGGAATAAAATGGCTTGGTGACATATATCCCATATTGCCAAAAGAGCAGCCATCTGTTATATCACCACGTTCGATAATGGTAACATTAAATCCTTCTTTTTGCAAATAGTAGGCACTGCATAGACCGATAATGCCGCCGCCGATAATTAAAACCCTGTCACCCCCTGACCCCCTAAAGGGGGAACCTGAGTCGCTGCTGTATTTGGAATTTGAATCCACTCTTGTAATTGGCTGTAATTAAATTAATAAAACAAAGTTCGTTCAATAAATTGTAACTGATACTTCAGAATATTTCTAATTAAGGTTCCCCCTTTAGGGGGTCAGGGGGTTTGGAATCCATACGCATAAGGATCATCCTCCGGATCGATCGTAATGATATTATGCCCATAGATCCTTGCCCAACCTTCAATGCTTGGACGAATAGCCGCTATCCCGTTCACCTTTACTTCCTCTTCTATCCGCCCGGTAAATTTACTGCCAATTATACTTTCATGTATGAACTCATCACCGATTTTTAATTTTCCTTTAGCAAACCATTGTGCCATTCGGGCAGATGTTCCGGTACCACATGGGCTACGGTCAATGGCTTTATCGCCATAAAAAACAGCATTCCTGGCTGTAGAAGTTTTATCTATTACTGCCCCGGTCCACAAAATATGGCTGCAACCATTTATCGTTTCATTTTCAGGATGAATAAAATCATATTTTTCATTGACACGTTTTCTTAACATACCTGACCAGCTAATTAATTGATTGCTGCTGTAAAATTCCAGCCCTTTGAAATTTTTCTGTACATCAATGATCGCATAGAAATTTCCACCATAGGAAACATCAATAATAATTTCTCCCAATTCCGGGCAATCAACAACTAATGCTGTTGCGGCCAGGTAAGAAGCAACATTGGTTAATTTTACTGATCTTACTTTTCCGTTCTCTTCTTTATATGAAATGAGAACAAGACCCGCAGGTGCTTCCATTCTTACAATGCCGGGTATTTTCGGTTTTATCAATCCTTTTTCAATGCCAATTGTAATGGTTCCAATGGTTCCATGTCCGCACATAGGAAGGCAACCACTGGTTTCAATAAATAAAACAGCTACATCATTTGCAGGATCATGCGGCGGGTATAAAATACTTCCACTCATAATGTCATGCCCGCGAGGTTCAAACATCAGGCCTTTTCTGATCCAGTCAAATTCTTTTAAAAAATGTTGACGTTTTTCACTCATATTATTTCCAATGAGATTTGGGCCACCTTCTTTAACAAGGCGAACAGGGTTGCCGCAGGTATGTGCATCAATACAGGTGAAGGTGAACCTTGCCAAACGATTTAATATTTTAATTAAAAGAATTCCTCGCAGCTTGCTGCGGGGTGAATGAAATATTTATTGCCACAGATTCGCAGATTAGATTTTTTTGATTGTATTAAATCTGTGAATCTGTGGCAATTTGTTTTTTGTTTTTAGAACCTCGCAACTTGTTGCGGGGCCATTCATTTTATAAGAAGATTAATTAATAAAATTTATCAAATTATTCCAGAACTAAATTCTTATAATCAACAACGATCTTTTGTAAATCCTGGGGTAAATAGGAAATATCCTTTTTTTCATAATGAGGTTTTGTGCCTGGATTTTTATAATATTCAAAAAGATTGTATCCGTTCTTAATACAGAAATCAATGTAATCATCAGATACAATTTCTTTAATATTAAACTCCTGGTGAGCAAAATTTTTCAATTTGAATTTGATCAGGTCTTTTCCGCCCAGGTAGCTGAAATGCCATCCGCTTTGGTTTATGGTATGAATGGGTGCATTCCTGACATTTCTCATTTCATTGGTTGAAAATACTTTTAACCACCTGGCTTCCAAACATTGTGTACCATACCAGAAGCCATTATTGTCAAGATAATTTACATAATAATTACAGATCCACATGTTAAAATTAAGCGGGGCTGTATACCCTTTAATAAGGGTATAGTATATAAGTTTAACCTGCATTTTATACTTTTCACTTTTTAGGAGTTTGTATCTAATTCTTTTTATTAAATACACGATTCCTTTTAAGATCAGTTGCAGGTCTGAATCTTTTTTATTTTCCAAAAAAAGTTTTTCAGTCCTGCCCGTTTTCAGGTCTTCTAATATTTTTTTATCCGGTATTTCATCAAGATCACTTATAAGTATGAGATCGTTGTCATTCAGGTTAATTTTTTTTAATCCCATGGCAATACATTCTCTCTGGTATCCCTCTCTTTTCCAGTCAACTTCTTTTTCATTTTCAAAATGCTTCATTTTTGCCGGGATATATATTATTTTATCTTTCAAAGAGGCAAAACGTTCCATCGATTGTTGAAAAATATACTGTTTTTCATTGCCACTATGGGTCATATCAGCTTCTATGATAACAAAATAATCTACAATATCATACAAATATTTTATTCTGATTTCTACAAGATCTAATTCATTAAAAAATGTAAAACAGTCAATTATTTTTTTCATTAAACTACTTTTTAATTCCCTGTATTAATTAAGCTTTGATGCATACGGATTACAGTATTTTCATTACCGGTCATCGAAAATAAATTTTCTTCTGATAGGAAAGCTATTTTATTTCTGTTATGAAAAATTTTCTCATGTATTCGCTTCTTTATATAAATATCAATACGAATTTTTCATTTGGCTCAACTTTGTCAAAGTGGTTTTTTTAAATTAAATTTGAGATATTATTTTATATGGAAGCATACGGTAAAATACTGTTGATCGCAATGCCTGTTTTCTTGCTGCTGGTCCTTTTTGAAAAATGGTATGGCTGGCGAAAAGGAAAAGATACGGTGCGTAATATGGATATGATATCAAGCTTAAGCTCTGGTGTTACTAATGTTACTAAAGACGTTTTAGGATTGAGTATTGCACTGATATCCTATGAATGGTTGGTAAGTAGAATCGCTTTTACCAATATCAATGCTACCGGGGTTACTTATATCATTGCCTTCATCGTATTGGATTTTGCCGGTTATGTTGTTCATGCACTGGATCACAGGGTCAATTTCTTCTGGAACAGTCATATCATTCATCACAGCAGCGAAGAATTTAACCTAGCTTGTGCCTTAAGGCAAAGTGTTTCAGTTTTTGTTAGATTATTTGTAATTCTCTTGTTTCCGGCAGCTTTATTTGGGGTACCTGCCGAGGTTATTGCTATAGTTGCTCCACTGCATTTGTTTGCTCAATTCTGGTATCATACACAGCATATCGGCAAAATGGGTTTTTTAGAAAAAATTATTGTAACACCTTCTCATCACCGGGTACATCATGCCATCAATCCGGAATATATTGATAAGAATTATGGGCAGATTTTTATTTTTTGGGATAAGATATTTGGTACTTTCCAGGAAGAGCTGAAAAATGTTCCTGCTGTTTATGGAATTACCAGGCCGGTACAAACCTGGAATCCCATCAAGATAAATTTTCTGCATATGTTGTTACTCATGAAAGATGCCTGGTTCACTAAAAATTGGAAAGATAAATTTCGGGTTTGGTATATGCCTACAGGTTGGCGCCCCGCAGATATGTTGAAAAAATATCCGGTTTATAAGATAGATGATGTGTACGATTTTGAAAAATATGACACATCGTTTTCAAAATTATTTTTAACCTGGACCTGGATACAAATAATCATGCTTTTGCTATTTGTCAGTTATTTATTCGGAAACATTGCCCTCGTTGGTAACCCGGGTATATTTATTTACGGCGCTTTTATTTTTTTATTTGTTTATGCAATTACAGAATTAATGGATAAGAATGAATATGCATTTATCTGGGAGTTTATCAAATGCAGCTCCGGTATCGGAATCATACTTTATTTTGGTGATTGGTTTTCTATTTCTGTTTTTGGACAATGGATAAAATATGTTTTGATAACTTATTTTGTTTTGTCATCAATCATTACAACCTGGATTAATTTTAATTTTCGCTCTGAAAATAATAATCGGTTTGCATTAAACTGATCTTTCTTTTTTACTAACCAATTGGTTCCTTCAAAAATTGATCATTCACTCTTCTCCAGATATTCAATGGGTTGCAATTCTTGAGTTCATCAGGCAACAGATTATCCGGCCAGTTTTGAAATGCTATCGGCCTGGCAAAGCGTCTGATGCCATCTGCTCCAACAGAAGTAAACCTGCTGTCGGTACTTGCAGGAAATGGGCCACCATGCTGCATACTTAAACATACTTCCACACCTGTTGGAACATTGTTTAATATAAATCTGCCACAGATATTTTTTATTGCTTCAACTAATTCATCATTATTCAACAAGTCATTTTCAGTTGCCATCATCGTTGAGGTCAATTGGCCTTCGAGGTTTAAAGCCACTTGTTTCATCTCATTCATATCTGAACATCTTATGATAATAGAATAAGGGCCAAAAACTTCCTGGTGGAGCAATGGGTTTGTTAAGAAAATTTCTCCGGTTGTAGTTGCAATGGTTGCATTTCCTTTATTGCTATCTGTTTCTACTTCTGCAACTGCCAATTGTTCTACAAACTGTTGAGACAATGCTGTTGATCTTTTTTCTAAGTAATTTTTTTGAATTCCTGCATGAAGCATTGGTGCAGGGGATGTGTTCTTTATTTCTGTTGATAATGTATCAATGAAAATTTTCAGATCATCATTATCAATTCCAATTATGATGCCCGGCTTGGTACAAAATTGCCCAACACCCAATGTAATGGAAGCAGCCAGTTGTTTTGCAATAGCTATTGAATCTGATTTCATTTTTTCCGGCAATAAAAAAACAGGATTTACACTACCCATTTCTGCAAATACAGGGATGGGTTCTTTGCGTTGATTTCCCCAATCGAATAATTGTTTGCCTCCTGCGAATGAACCAGTAAATCCAACTGCTTTAGTGTGTGGGTGTTTTACCAATGCTTCTCCAACCGCAGATGAAGCGCCGTGAATGTGTGTAAAAATTCCTTTAGGCATTTTATGAACATCAGCCGCTTTCAAAATTGCCCCTGCGATCATTTCACTCATATTTGGATGGGCGGGATGTGCTTTTACAATGACCGGGCAACCGGCCGCAAAGGCACAGGCTGTATCACCTCCGGCAGTTGAATAGGCAAAAGGGAAATTACTGGCGCCAAAAACAACTACAGGCCCCAGTGGGATCAGCATTTTCCGGATATCAGGTTTTGGTGGGGTTTTATCAGGGATAGCTGTATCTATGCTGGCATCTAACCATTGGCCGCTTTCACAATATGAAGCATAATTGTTTAATTGAAATATCGTCCTGCCCCTTTCTCCTCTTAATCTGGCTTCAGGTAAATTGGTTTCCTGCATGGCTGTTTGAATTATTTCATCTCCGAGGTTTTCTAATTCTAAAGCAATACCACGCATAAAATCTGCCCGCTGTTTCAATGATAATTTTCTGTAAATATGAAATGCCTGCCAGGCATCATTCATGATTGTATTAATTTCTGCTGCTGTGGAATCGTTGAACATTGAGTATTGAAAATTGTTTATTGAATATTTATTTTTGATCGTACTGAATTATAAATTATCGCAATTCATACAGCCTTAAAATTTTCTAAACCATCAAAACGGCTAAACGAATTTTGGCCTTCCTTCAATCCCATCATCAATGATCTTCAAAACCTTTTTTCTTTCTTCCCCTTCTAATATCATCCTGGGGGGTCTTACAAATTCTGAACCTATACCCGTCTGGGTTTCAGCCAGTTTAATGTACTGTACTAATTTTGGATGAATGTCTAATTCCAATAAGGGCATAAACCAGCGATATATCTTTAATGCTTCTTTCAACCGGTTTTCTTTAACCAGGTTAAAGATGGCAACTGTTTCTTTCGGAAAAGCACAAACCAATCCTGCTACCCAACCTACAGCACCCAGGCAAAGTTCCTCATATGCTAATGTATCTACACCACATAAAATCTTGATCCTGTCCCCAAA
>JANOPU010000116.1:0-2161 GCA_031422055.1 Ferruginibacter sp. | reverse complement strand
CAGTAAAACATAAAATCATAGAAGAAATGTAACCCCCTACATTTCATAAAAGAAAATCTCCGGTAATTCGGGGATTTTTTTTTGCCTCACCCCCCAACCCCCCTCTCCAAAAGGAGAGGGGGGGTAAGCAGCCTGAATATAATTTTGACCCGCATTAATTCAAAAAAGGATTTACTTTACAACACAATGAACTATTTTAATTTCAACGGCAAGATTTATGAAGAGAACAAACCCGTTATTGGCGTTTCCAACCGCGGGCTTAGGTATGGCGATGGTTTATTTGAAACACTCAAATTCAAAAACAATGAACTGATACTGGCTGATGAACACTTTGCCCGGTTATGGAAAGGAATGCAGTTATTACAATTTGAAGTTCCAAAACTTTTTACTCCAGATCGTATTCAACTACAGGGAATGGAATTGCTAAAAAAAAACAAACAACCTTCAGCCAGGATCAGGCTGACCATTATACGTGGCGATGGGGGAATATATGATGCACAAAATCACACACCGAACTATATCATTCAAACATGGCCATTAAAAACTGATCACTCAAGTCTGAATGAAAACGGATTGCAATTATGTATTTACCCGGGTGCAAAAAAAATGATTGACCTTTTTTCAAACATCAAGCACAACAATTACCTCCCCTATTTTATGGGAGCCCTGTTTGCAAAAGATCAACAATGCAATGACGCAATATTATTAAATAACCACGAAAGAATTTGCGATAGTACGATCGCCAATGTTTTTATCATAAAAAATGAGATGATATATACTCCCTCGTTGGAAGAAGGCTGTGTAGCAGGTGTTATGCGAAAATTTATCATTCAGAATATTGTCGCTTCGGATTATTCAATTACGGAAACACTCATTACAAAAGAAATGCTTTTGGAATCTGACGAGGTTTTTCTCAGTAATTCAATGTATAATATCAGGTGGGTTGCAGGCATAGCAGATAAAAAATATTCCAACAAAATAACGAGGCAGCTTTTTGAATACCTCCATCAAACAAATGCTGCTGTTTTTTGTTAATATCTTTCATATTATTATTAATGACAGAAACCATCAATATTTTTTGGTTTAGAAGAGACCTCCGTTTAGAAGACAATGCAGCTTTATTTCATGCACTGAAGAGTGATAAGCCAGTCTTACCATTATTTATTTTCGATAAAAGTATCCTGGACAAGCTGGAAAATAAAGCAGACAGGCGGGTATCTTTTATTCAGCATTCGTTAGAAGCAATACAGGAAAAGTTAGTCAAACAAGGCTCCTCATTACAGGTGTTTAATGATACAGCAGAAAACGTTTTCAAAGAATTGATCACTACCCATAATATTGCCGGTGTTTTTACCAATCACGATTATGAACCATATGCAAAGACCAGGGATGAAAACATTTCGGCTATATTAAAAGAAAAGAATATCAATCTCTATACTTTTAAAGACCAGGTCATTTTTGAAAAAGATGAAGTTATTAAAGATGACGGCAAACCCTATACTGTTTTTACTCCTTACAGCAGGAAATGGAAAACAGTCCTGAATAGTTCATACCCCGAACAATACAACTGTAAAAAATATTACTCAAATTTTTTTAAAAGGCCTGCACAGCCAATTCCTTCTTTAAAACAACTAGGTTTTAAAGAAACTATGATCCCATTTCCTGAAATGAAATGCGATGTTGAACTGGTAAAACATTACAGTGAACAAAGGAATTTTCCCTCAGTAAAAGGAACCTCAAAATTAGGTGTGCACCTTCGGTTTGGCACTTTGAGTATCCGGCAACTTTTATTGCAAACAAAAGGCCTTTCAGAAACATTCCTGAATGAACTGATCTGGCGTGATTTTTACCAGATGATCCTCTGGCAATTTCCGCAAGTGGGAAAAGGAAATTCCTTTAAGCCGGCCTATGATAAAATAGAATGGCGAAGGGATTCCGGTGAATTTGAAAAATGGTGCCAGGGACAAACCGGTTATCCTATTGTTGATGCCGGAATGCGTGAACTGAACCAAACCGGCTTTATGCACAACAGGGTCCGTATGATAGTTGCTTCTTTCTTATGTAAACATTTACTACTCGACTGGCGCCTGGGTGAAGCTTATTTTGCCGAAAAACTACTCGACTTCGACCTGGCAGCCAACAATGGCGGCTGGCAATGGGC
>JANOPU010000115.1:0-13365 GCA_031422055.1 Ferruginibacter sp. | reverse complement strand
AGGCCATTATTGCGGAAGTAGCTCATTTGGTAGAGCGCGACCTTGCCAAGGTCGAGGTGGCCGGTTCGAGCCCGGTCTTCCGCTCAGTATTTATCCCGACATTGTTCGGGATTTTTTTTCAAAAATTGTGTCACCCGGGTGGTGGAATTGGTAGACACGCAGGACTTAAAATCCTGTTCGCAGTAATGCGAGTGACGGTTCAATTCCGTTCCCGGGTACAAAACCTCAACCTAATAGTTGGGTTTTTTTATTCATGTATTTCGTTTACATCCTGTACTCAAAAGAATTTGATCGATATTATACCGGTCAATGCGAAGATTTACCTGCAAGATTTATCAGGCATAATGCTGGAGCAGTGTTATCAACAAAAGGCTATCGGCCATGGGAAATAGTGTATTCAGAGAGTTACCCATCCAGAGCAGCAGCTACATTCCGTGAAAAAGAAATAAAGAAAAAGAAGAGCAGAAAGTATATTGAATACTTATTATCTAAAAAATAAAAAGGAACGGTTAAACACGTCCCGATAAACATCGGGATTCTCAGTAATGCAAGTGTCCCGGTGGACTGCCGGGATCCCGGGTACAAAACCTCAACCTAATAGTTGGGGTTTTTTTATTTATCACTTTTAGAAAAAGGATATTTTTTAATTAATGCTATCTTGAAGACTCATTTTTCAGCAATGCTTCAAAAAATAGCTCCCATATTACCTGCTATCGACCTCTCCGAGACAAATTTGTTTTACCGGAACAAACTACATTTCCATACACATCATTATGGAAGTTATCTTGTTGTTAAAAAAGATAAAATCGAAATTCATTTTGAAGTAATCAAGGATCCAAAAATTTTTATTGCATCATCCTGTTGCCTCTTTGATGATAACATAAAAGACCTGTATGCTACATTCAGTTCAATGGATATAATCATACCAATGGGCGAATTGAAAGACAATGCAAGGGGGAAAAAGGAATTTTGTATTATTGATAACAATGGGAATGAGTTGAGGTTTTGTGAGGGGTGATACTGGATACTGCCCGCCCGGCTGAACGCCCTTCGGACGGGGATATTGAAAACATTTAAATCTGCTTTAGCGCTATAGCCCCTCTCTTTTGGAGAGGGGTTGGGGTGAGGTTAGCTTACAATTGTATCACTTCATATACTCCGCTGAATAAGTACCATTTTTTTGTGGCTATTTCCATGCACTTATACCTGGTTCTTATTTTTGCTCCTCTTACAAATAACCTGTTCCCTTTAATCTTAAATGTTTCTCCTTCCTTTAGTTGTTCTACCAGAAAATGCCCGTCTTTTTTAGCATCATAATTCCTGAGTACCCTTAATAATTTTTCATCACCACAAGTACTGGCTGCAGGATTTTTTAAAGTTTGAAGTAAGGTTGTTTCTATTTCTGTAGGGAATATTTTTTTAGATAAGAACTGCACAAGGATCTTACTGAATTCATCTTTCCATTGTTGACCATGTGCCTGTACCCTGTGGCCAAATCGTTCATAAGTGAACAGGTGTGCCAGCTCATGAAGTAAAGTTATCAGAAAATTATATTTATTTAAATTCCCGTTGATGCTTATACGATGAGCCTTACCTGCATGTGCATGCCGGTAATCTCCGAGGATACTCTGACGTTGCCGTGTAATAGTTAACTGAACTTTATAATGCTGCAGGTAATGATGAACATCTTCAAAACTTCCATCTGGTATATATGACTGTAGTTGAAATAATGGAACCTCCTTTTTAGCCATCAGTTTTCTTTTTCTTATTCATTTTCATAACTACATAAACTTCGGTAGCAAGATAAACTAAATATAAAAAAAGTGATATAAATACAGCTCTTTTATTAAAATTATTTCCACTAAAATAAACATAGGCTATAACTGCAATCATACATATAACCATTTTAAACATCATTCCTCCCATTACACTTCTTACAAATACATGTGGATTTTTATTTTGTAAACCATTTCGCTGAATATAAAAAGAAATAATGCTGATAATAAAAAACATAGCATTCGACCATAACAACACATTGCTGTCGATATGATAATTTTTCAACACTGAAAATAAAAGGAAAATAAATCCGGTGATAAGTGAGAATAGCAATATCAACGGTAATAGTAAACGTCCGGGAGCATTCATGGAAAAGTTATTTTTTTTTGGCAGTATCCTTAACAACCTTAACGATCATTGCGATAATTACCATCAAAGGTAAAACCCAAACTGCTAACGGATTTTTTATTTTTAGCCATTTATCAATTCTAAGTCCTGCATAAATAGAAATGCCGATAGCTACCATAAATTGTGTTGCCAGGCCGGCATATCTCCATAAAATGTTATCGTTCTCTTTATTCATTAACTGCTTTACCCATTTCAATATTAAGTTCTACAATATTTGCACCCATATGGCATTCTCCATTAAAACTGGCAGTGGATTCTATCTGTAATTTTACCGTTTGAATATTACCTTCAATTACCGCTTTTCCATGTAGATATAGCAGATCATTTACCTTTACTTTACCCAACACTCTTCCAAGAATATCTGCCTGGTTTGCTATGATATCTCCTTCAATAACTGCTGCAGGACCCAACAATATCTTTGATTTGCAAGTAATATTACCTTTCAGTATTCCATCGATCCTGATATCACCAACACTTTCAATATTCCCTGAAATAACTGTTCCCGCACCTATAATTGTAGTTGATCCAACGGGAGTTTCTGCATAGGACGAGCTGCGTTTAGAACTAAACATGTTTCATAGTTTTGGACGTTAACAAACAAATTCTCATGTTTTAACGTATTTAATGGAGTTTTAGTCTTAATTGACGGCACTTTCTATTTTGGTAGTTTTAGTTTAGTTGTGTCCATTTTCACAATATTCCCTTTTAATACTTTTTGAAGATCTTCGAAATATTTATGTTGTTGATTCAGTGCCATTTCCATGGAATCTGTACGTATTTTCAATGTTCTGTATTCCCGGATTTGTTTTGCATCACCATATCCTGATCCGGGCAAATAATACCTTAAAGGAGTAAATATGATTAGTGAAGCTGTTAGTCCAACCATTAAAATAAACAGAGTACTCATAACAATATATACACTTAAACGGGTAAGCTTAAATTTGACCACTTCTTCATAAGTATCTTCATTCATTACTACAAGCCGGTAGTGATTGCGCAAGCGTTTAAGTGTATTATTGGCATCTATCATCGACATAAACTTATATTTTGAACTCTAAAAGTAAGAAACAGGCATCATTTAAAGAATATTATTGGTTTTTAAAACTGTAACAGCAATATTTAAAAAATATAGCAGGGGTTTTACCTAAATTATCAAACTAATAGAACAATGGGGCAAAGCCGGTTTTGGACTTTATTGTTTGTCCAATCGGCATAATTTCTAATCCTGTTTTTTCGTTAGTTGGCTAATTGGTTAGACAGTTGACCGGATTACAATTATTTATATGTCTAACCAAAGAAATAAATCACTGATTGTAATAAAATATATTTTAACATTTTTAGTAAAATAATTCATATAAAATTGCAATTGTCAATCTAAGATTTGGATGGTGAATTCCGAAAAAAAACCGATATTTAGCACCATTTTATAACTTTATTTATTCATGCCATACAGAAAACATTTTTTTATACCTCTTTTTGTTATTATTATCCTGTTTTTCGGTAAATCTTATGCTCAGCCAACCTGGACTTTTGATCCTTTTGGCAAGGAAAAAAAGCCCGAAAAATACGAAGAAAAGTTATTAGCTTCTGAAAAAACTGCCGATAAAAAATTTACAACATTCAGGCAATTTGTACAGAATAGTACAACACATTATAATTATTATTTTAATGCCAATAACAGAATAAATGCAGTGATCGAAAATGCGAAGATCTCCAATAAGGATGATTATGCTAAGTTGTTACCTTTTTACTCTTTTTCTCTTGATAATACAGCTTCACAACAAGTTGAACTGGATTCAGTAATTTACAAAGCCACTGCGGGAATTTTACTTCATGATCTAAGATCAGATTGGGTTGACAATATGTATTTATTAATTGGTAAATCATATTACTTTAGAAAGGAATTTGATTCTGCTTCCTTAACATTTCAATTTATTAATTACAATCTTTTTCCACGTAAAAGAAAAGAAGAGGATAGCCGTATAGTTGGCACAAATGAATCCGCTAAGTCTAATGTACTTTCTATTGCTAACAAAGAAAATAGGAATATCATTAAAAAGACTTTCAGCCTGCCCCCCAGCAGGAATGATGCTTTGATATGGCTTGCACGTGCACAAATTGAAAAAGCAGAATTTTCAGATGCTGCTGGTTTGATAAATATTTTAATGAATGATCCAAATCTTCCCATAAGATTAAAGAATGATCTGGAGGAGGTAAATGCATACTGGTTTTATTCACAGGGGATTTATGACAGTGCTGCCATACATCTTGAAAAGGCATTGAGTAATGCAACAACCAAACAGGATAAAGCAAGGTGGGAATATTTGTTGGGACAACTATTTGAAATGAGTGGTTATTATGATAAAGCCTCAGACTATTATGCTAAAGCATCTAAACATACGGTTGATCCGGTTATGGATATTTATGCCAGGTTGAATGACGCAAAAATGTTCAGAGATAACGGTAATGTACGCGAGTTAGAAAACAGTATTGCTACATTATTGAAAATGGCCAGAAAAGACAAGTATGAATCATATCGGGACATTATTTATTATTCAGTTGGAAGAATGAGTTTACAAAAACCTGATACAGCAGGTTGTAAAGTTTATTTCAATAAAAGTATCCGCTACAACATCGATAATGCCGGTTTCAGGAATAAAGCATTCCTGCAGCTTGCAGATATTGCATATAGTGAAAGGGAATATAAGAAAGCATCTGCATTATATGATAGTTTACAACTAGATGACCCTTCTGTAAAAGACCAGGCTATCAGGATTGAGGAAAGGAGAAACAGTTTAACAAATATTGTTACACAAATAGATATTATAGATAGAGAAGATAGTCTTCAAAAAGTAGCTTCTATGCTACCTGCAGAAAGAGATGCAATCATAAAAAAGATATTAAAAAAATACCGGAAGGATAATGGGTTAAAAGAAGAAGATAATTCTTCCGGGAATGGATTGATAACATTTAATAATGCCAGTAAAGAACAGTCAGACCTTTTTGGTAGTTCCGGTAAAGGCGAATGGTATTTTTATAATCCTACCAGAAAATCAAGAGGGTTTACTGATTTTAAATCCAAATGGGGTAAAAGAGATAATGTTGACAATTGGCGGCGTAAATCTGCAATAGCGATAAAACTAAATCTCAATAATAATGTTGATGACCCGCTGGATAATAAAAATGAACCGGTTGCAGGTACAAATACAATAGATTCATCTTATGAAGGATTGATGAGTAACTTACCGTTAACGCCTGAAAAAATTGACAGCAGTAATTTAATGATTGCAGAAAGCTTAATAATACTAGCCAGGTTATTTCAAAATAATCTTGAGGATTACATAGAAGCTATTAATACGTACGAAAATTATTTACAACGTTTTCCTGATAAATTACTGGATGGAGAAGTCTATCTGAGTTTATATTTCTGTTACACCAAAATTGGTAATACTGCCAAAGCTGAATATTATAAAAATCTGCTGACTTCTAATTTTGCAGGAAGCAAATCTGCGAATAAAGCAACAAATCCCTCTTTTACGGATGATCCAAATGTGAAAAATCCTGCTGTTACTAAAAGATATGAGCATATTTATAACTTATTTATAGAAGGTGAATTTTCTGAAGCTTTAGATGCTAAGAAAAAGGCAGATAGCCTTTATGGCAACAATTACTGGACTCCACAGTTACTGTATATTGAAGCGATCAATCACATTAAAGAAAAAAATGACAGCATAGCCATTACAGTACTGAATAATATTATTTTATTATACCCCGATTCTCCTTTAAAGGGAAAAGCGGAAACTATGATCGATGTGCTGAAGAGAAGGGAAGCAATTGAAACTTATTTAACCAGCCTGGAAGTCACCAGAGTTGAAGAGGACAAAATATTCATATCGGAAAATAATACAATTGTAATTCAAAAAGCTCCTGAAAAGCCTGTCGTAGTAAAAGCAATAGCACCTGTTATCAAACCCCAAATTCAGAATACCGGTGCTGTATTAACACCACCTTCTATGATGAGCGGAGCTTTTATTTGGAAACCTGATACTGCTCAATATGTTATCATGATATTGGATAAGGTTGATGGGGTTTATGTAAATGAAGCAAAAAATGCATTTACCCGGTACAATCGTGAGAAATATTACAACAAAACAATAGCAATCAATAAAGATATATTGGATGCCCAAAGATCATTATTGATATTTGAGTCTTTTACAGACGCTAATGAGGCTGTTTTATATTATGATAAAATTAAAAAAGCTGCACCGATAGAAGTATCCTGGTTGCAACCAAATAAATATTCTTTCCTGATAATTTCAGCTGCTAATTTGCAGGTATTAAAAACAGGTAAAGATATCAATGCATATAAAATACTTTTAAATAATCAGTATCCAGGAAAATTTTAGTCTGTACCTGTCATCCCGACGAAGGAGGGATCTATCAATAGCGATGCTTCGTTCCTCAACATGACAAAATAGAGTAGGGTACTGACAAGTTTCGTAAATCCGGTTTACTGTATTTTTTTAAAAATAAAATTGATCTATGTCCCGTTCAGTTAGCATATTATGGCGTTTCTTCTTTTGGGGATTTGGAATATTCATCCTGATATTACTGTGTGCAAATTTTGGCCTTTTTGGGAAAATGCCTTCTATAAAAGAATTGGAAAATCCTGAAGCCGACCTGGCAAGTGAAATCATCAGCAGTGATGGTGTGTTGATGGGAAAATATTATTCAGAGAACAGGAGCGAAGTAAATTATAGTGATATATCTCCCAATGTGATCAATGCGCTGATTGCAACAGAAGATGAGCGTTTTTATGATCATTCTGGTATTGATGCGCAGGCATTGGCTCGTGTTTTATTTACCGGAGGTACACAAGGCGGTGGAAGTACTCTTACTCAACAGGTTGCAAAAATGATGCTTGGACAAGGGCGGGGAAATATTATTAAAAGAGGGTTTGATAAATTAAAAGAATGGATTGTTGCGGTAAAACTCGAAAGAAATTTTACCAAAGAAGAAATCATTACTCTTTACCTGAACAGGGCTCCATGGGGTAATATTTATGGGATAAGAAATGCATCCCGGACTTATTTTCAAAAAGAACCAATTGAACTTAAAATAGAAGAAGCAGCCGTTTTGATTGGTATGTTGAAAGGATTTATCTATGATCCAATCAGGTCTCCAAAACGTTCTATCGACAGGCGAAATACTGTTATAAATCAAATGGCAGTTGCTCATCAGCATTTTTTAACAGAGGCAGCAGCTGAAAAATTGAAATCGAAACCACTCATTACAAACTATAAAACCATAGACGAGAATGTTGGTATAGCACCTTATTACAGATCTGTTTTGGTAGGTGTATTAAAAGAGTGGGCTAAAAAGCATACAAATCCAAAAACCGATGAACCTTATGATATTTATCGGGATGGATTAAAAGTGTATACCACTATTGATTCAAGAATGCAGAAGTACGCCGAACAGGCTGTTGAACAACACATGCCTGTAGTTCAACGTAAACTGGATTATTATTTTAAATTGAGGGGCGCTAAGATGTGGAAGGGGCATGAAAAAATTATTGAGGATGCTATGAAATTTACGGATCGTTGGAAAAAAATGGAAGAAGATGATATTGATCCTAAAGAGATTCGCAAAAGTTTTAATGTGCCGGTAAAAATGAAAATATTCAGTTGGTCTGGAAATGCGAAGCATGAAAAAGATACTGTGATGACTCCTTTCGATTCAATTAAGTATCACAAACAATTATTGCAGACCTCTCTGGCAGTTATCGATCCGGTAACAGGAGAAATAAAAAGTTGGGTAGGAGGAATAAATTATAAATGGTTCAAATTTGACCATGTTACTGCAAAAAGACAGGTTGGCTCTACATTTAAACCATTGTTATATACCCTTGCAGTTACTGATGCAGGTTATACACCTGCTACTTATATTCAGGGAGGTCCTCTTACATTGAATGGAAAAACGATCGATACCAGGGGTGGTACAATGGCTAATTGTCTGGCTTGGTCTGTAAACGGCGCTGCCTGGCATCTGATGGCTATTATTGGTGTAAAAAGAACCCTTGAATTCGCTGAACTATGTGGCATAAAGACTAAGCTTCCTCCGTATCCTTCTATTGCCTTAGGGGCAGCAGAAATTCCGATGCTTGAAATGTTACAGTCATTTACTATGTTTCCGAATAAAGGTTATAATACGGAGCCGGTTTTTCTCAGCAGAATTGAAGATAAATTTGGTAATCTGATACAGGATTTTCCGATTGCACAAAGCAAACAGGTTATCGGAGAGGCCGATGCATTTACGATGGTGAAAATGATGCAGGGTGTTGTGGCAATAGGTACCGCACGCCGGATAAACAGTTATAATATTCCGGTAGAAAAAGCCGGAAAGACCGGAACAACAAACGGTAATACCGATGGATGGTTTATCGGCTACACCCCGGAGTTATTAGCCGGAACCTGGGTAGGTTGTGAAGATCCGTTTATACCAATTTATCAGAATAATGGTGGTGGAGCAGAAATGTCGGCACCTAACTGGGGATTGTTTATGAGTAAAGTATATGCAGATAAAAGGCTGGATTACGGTAAAGTAAAAAAATTCACAGAACCGGAAGAATTAAAAAATGATCCCATTTATGCAGATCCTGAAGCTATCAATAATATTGCCAGCAGCGGCGATAGCCTGATTGAAGACAATGGTAATGGTGACGCAGGTGATTTTTTCAATGAAGGAAGTGGAAGTGTTGACCTTTTTATTGATCAGCCGGTAAAGAAAACCGACAGCAATCAAAATAACGGAAACCCTAAAAAAGAGGATACTAAGGAATTAAAACCCAAGGCCGTTCTCATTAAACCTCAGGATGATAAAAAGAATAATCCAAAACCTAAAAAGGAAAATGATTATTGATTTAAACAATTCAGAGATGACATCTTTTACCCTAATATTATCAAAAAATTTAAGAAAAGATGTCATCTCTTTTCATATAGTTTTGAATAAATGACTGAATCATAAAATACTCCATCATAATAATAATTTTCTTTGTGATATGCTTCTTTTATAAATCCACAGCTTTCTAATAAAGCACCCGAAGCAATATTATCCGGGTTAATATTTGCTTCAATACTATGCAGATTCATTGATGTAAATGCATGATCAATAACAGCATTCATCGCTTCTTTCATAATGCCTTTTTTCCAATGATCAGGACTAAGTAAATACCCGATTTCGGCACGGTAGTGCTCTTTGACTATACGCCAGTAACCTATATTACCTATCATTTCTGCAGGGTTATCTTTAAAAATTATTACCCATAAAATGGCTTCATTTTTCTCCTGCATTTGTAATATCTCTTCCATTTTTAAAATAGTAGCTTCCAGTGATTCATCAGGCGCACGATTAAAATGTTCGATCACTTTTTTGTTGGTCCTTAATGAAAAGAATGTGGCAGCATCATTCATTGTTAAACAACGGAGCAATAATCTTTCCGTTTCAATGATTGGGAAGGAAGAGAAGTTAAGGGATAACATGTTGGGAATTGTTTGAGATGCAAGATACTAGATACTGGATACTAGATACTGGATAAAAGATACTGGAAAGGGCTGAAAAAAATCCTATCTCGTTTAAGATAGGATTCTGAATATCTATTATTGCTAACAGCTAACAGCTAACTGCTTATAGCTAACTGCTTATCGCTAACTGCTTATCGCTAACTGCTAACACCTTACAGCCTGTACTTAAGCCACCGCCTTATTCACTAAAGTTGCTGCTTCACTGAGTAAAATTGCACTCTGAACTTTAAGCCCGCTTTCATCGATCAGTTTTTTTGCAACATCTGCATTGGTTCCCTGTAACCGTACGATGATGGGTATCTCAATATTTCCAATACTTTTATAGGCATCAATAACACCCTGGGCTACACGATCGCAGCGTACGATACCTCCAAAAATATTTATTAGGATTGCTTTTACTTTTGGGTCTTTCAATATGATCCTGAAACCGGCTTCTACCGTTTGTGCATTAGCTGTTCCACCTACATCCAAAAAGTTAGCAGGTTCACCGCCGCTGAGTTTTATCATATCCATAGTAGCCATCGCAAGGCCTGCACCATTTACCATACATCCAACATTGCCATCCAGTTTTACAAAATTCAGGTTAAATTTTCCTGCTTCAACTTCAGTAGGGTCTTCTTCACTGGTATCTCTTAATGCGGCAACTTCTGCATGGCGCATCAGTGAGTTGTCATCAATATTCATTTTACAATCAACTGCAATGATCTTATCGTCACTTGTTTTGAACAATGGATTTATTTCCAGCATTCCACAATCAAGTCCGAGGTAGGCGGTATATAAATTGGTAACGAATTTTACGCAGTTCTTGAAAGCCTCACCACTAAGGCCAAAGTTAAATGCAATTTTACGTGCCTGAAATGCTTCCAGCGGTGTGGAGGGATGAACCCATTCTTTAAATATTTTTTCGGGGGTATCATGGGCAACATCTTCAATATTCATTCCACCTTCTGTACTATACATAATAACATTCTGCCCTTTTGTACGATCGAGTAAAATAGACAGGTAAAATTCTTTTACCGGGTTAGGCCCCTCATAATAAACATCCTGTGCAACCAATATCTTATTTACCAGTTTACCTTCCGGCCCCGTTTGAATCGTTACTAATGTACCTCCAAGTATGTTGCCGGCGATTCTTAATACATCTTCAGCATTTTTACCAACAGCAACTCCGCGTTGATCTTTTCCAATAATGGTACCTTTGCCCCGGCCACCTGCATGAATTTGTGCTTTTACAACAGCAAACTTACTGCCATATTGAGTATGTATCTGGCGATATGCTTCTTCTGCTTCGGATGGTGTGCTGCAAGCAAATCCTTCCTGTACCGGTACATTGTATTTTTTTAACAGTTGTTTGGCCTGGTATTCATGTAAATTCATATTGTAAAAATTTTGACGAAGATAATTAAAATGTGATTAGCGAAAAGCTAATAATGAAAATGATAATCAGGGCCATAAACTATGTTTCCATTCCCCATTAACCTTACATTTGCTTTTCAAAAATGAAGCTGGTAACCCTGTTTTATATACATGAAAAAAATCTTAGCATCAATTTTGTTCTTTTTTCTTATCAGTGTTGCGTTTTCGCAGGAACAAATATTGAATAAAGTATCGGGATTTAAAAACGGAATTCAGGGAGGCAGCCAGGATACGATCGGGTTCGAACGCAGGGATGATCTGAAAGATTCAATCAGTATCAGCTATAAATATCTTGATTCAACCACCAAAAGATATATTGATTCATCTGTGAATGACTATGATAAATATTTCCCGGTTCCTTCATCATACTTATACCTGGGTAACAACGGGGCTGCTGCACTTCCATTGATCTTTCAGCCTAATATGAAACCAGGGTGGGATGCCGGTTTTCATGCGTATGATACTTATCGTTTTACTTTGGAGGAATCAAAAATATACAAAACAACAAAACCTTTTTCCATGATCGGCTACCAGTTGGCTTCTGGTAAAGAGCAGATTTTAAAAGCAATGCATACGCAAAATCCGAGGCCAAACCTAAATGTAGGATTTGATTACAGGCTGATCAGTGCACCCGGTTTCTTTATAAATCAAAATACAAATCACAGTAATTTCAGGATATATGGAAACTATCAGGGCAAACGTAAACGCTACAATTCTTTCCTGGTAATGCTTGGCAATAAAATCAGGGCTTCAGAAAATGGAGGAATAATAAACGATTCCTTATTAAAGGATCCTAACAAGAAAGACCGGTTCAGTATACCTGTAAACATGGGAAACAGTAATTCATTTCAAAGTAATCCATTTGTAGTTTCCGTAACAACCGGTAATACCTACAGGGATTTTACTTTGTTTTTAAGGCAGAGTTACGATCTCGGAAAAAAAGATTCTGTAGCCATCAATGATTCTACAACTGAATATTTATTTTATCCAAAATTGAGAATTCAACACAGTTTTAATTACAGTACCTATTTATATGGATTCTCTGATATATTTACAGATTCTACTGTTTACAAAAACCGGTACAATATTAATTTGAATGCGCCTAATGATACTTTTGCAATCAGGGAAAAATGGACTGTAATCAGTAATGACCTTTCGCTGATCCAATATCCGGATACAAAAAATTCAGCTCAATTTATTTCCGCAGGAGCTTCATTACAGAATATAAAAGGGGAATTAGCAAGTGGAACAAATAATTTTTATAATATTATCCTGCATGGTGAATATCGTAACAGAACGAGAAATAAATTGTGGAACATTTTGATGAAAGGTGAATTCTATGTCAATGGATTGAATGCAGGGGACTATAATGCTTATGCAACGATAGGAAGATACCTGAATAAAAAGTTGGGTAATATTTCAATTTACTTTCAAAATGTAAACAGAACTCCTTCTTTTGTCTTTGATAATCGCAGCTCTTTCAATCTTGGCAATAATAATAACTTTAATAAAGAAAATATCATTTCATTTGGAGCCACAGCAAGTAATCCTTTTATAACTATTGGGTTCAAAGATCACTTGATCAGCAATTACACTCATTTTTTCAATTACTATAAAACTACACAATATAAAAAAGTCATAAATCTCATACAGTTATCTGCATCAAAAAAGTTCAAGCTTTCCAAACGATGGAACTGGTATACCGAATTTGTTCTGCAACAAACGGATGGAGCAGCACCTGTAAAAGTTCCTTTTTTGTTTACAAGGAACAGAGTGGCATATGAAGGTAGATTTTATAAAAACTTAAACCTGAGTACAGGAATTGAAGCAAGGTACTATACGGCATATAAAGCGAATAATTATTCCCCGATCATGGGACAGTTTGTACCTCAGGATACAATAAGCATAAAGAATCTTCCGGATATCAGTGCCTTTGTTCATTTTAGAATTAAGGGATTCACAGCTTATTTTCGTGCTGAAAATCTGAATACCATGAGTTTTACAAATGGTTTTGGGTTTATCAATAATAACTTTTCTGCTCCTCATTACCCAACCCAGGGATTTATTATACGATTAGGAATACAATGGTGGTTTGTAAATTAATATTAGTTGGGATAATATATTCGATTTAAGAAAATCCTGAGATGCTGTTTTATTTCCTTATCAATAAAATGATACAGCA
>JANOPU010000114.1:0-2041 GCA_031422055.1 Ferruginibacter sp. | reverse complement strand
TGTAAAAGGGTTTATAAGAAACCGCAATTAATACCGAATATAAACAGTATTTAGTCCAAAGCAACTTTAGGTCGGTATAATACCATCTAAGATTTTCACATAGTCCTTTGGACTACTTAGTAAATCAAGATGGTATAATTGCATAACTGAGTTAATTTTGTATTACGCATTCAATCTTTAAAACAGGATACATGGATTATATTGATTATTATAAAAGCCTTGGCCTTACAAAAACTGCCACAGCCGATGATGTAAAGAAAGCCTACCGGAAATTAGCACGAAAATATCATCCCGATGTTAATCCCAATGATAAAGAAGCGAATAAAAAATTCCAGGAGATCAATGAAGCAAATGAGGTACTGGGTGATCCCGAAAAAAGAAAAAAATATGATTTGTACGGTAAGGACTGGCAACATGGCGAAGCCCAGGAAAAAGCTCGCAGAACTTATCAACAGTCACAAGGTTTTGGCAGAAACCAACAAGCAGGTGATTTCGATGATGGTCATTTTTCAGATTTTTTCTCATCACTTTTTGGCAATTCCGGCCGCAGCAGTAAAGCAAAATACCGTGGGCAGGACCTGAATGCATCATTGCAAATGAAATTATCGGAGGTTTTTGTTACGCATAAAAAAACTATTACGATCAATGGTAAAAATATACGCATTACCATACCAGCGGGTATTGAGAACGGGCAGGTAATTAAATTAGGTGGACATGGTGAACCGGGTATGAACGGAGGCCCGAATGGTGATCTGTACATTACTTTTTCGATCTTAAATGATACTCCTTTTAAAAAAACAGGAAACGATCTGCATGTATCTAAGGAAATAGATCTGTATATTGCCATGCTTGGTGGAGAGATCACCATGGATACTTTGCATGGAAAAATAAAATTGAAAATAAAACCTGAGACTCAGAATAATACAAAAATAAGAGTAAAAGGAAAAGGATTTCCAATCTATAAATCTGATGAACAATTTGGCGACCTGTATGTAAATTATACAATAAAGCTACCCCAAAATCTTACAGAAAAGCAACGACAGCTTTTTAAGGAACTGGCTAACGATATAAAAGATGTCACCTCTTAACAGCTACTATCGCATATACCATCGGAATTTTATTTTGCAGGTGATTTATTCTGAATTTCCCAGGCTCAAATTCTTCCGTTTTATTAAAACAGTTGTAGGGTGAATAATCATATTCATTTAAAACTGTTATCTCAAGTCCATGTTTGATCAGGCTGTTCAGCACTTCGCTGATACTGTGGTTCCATGAAATTGTTTCAGATATTATGGGTGCTGACCTGTCGGCATAAGTTCCTGATATTGTTTCAATGATTGGATCTGATTTTTCATATTTATAAGTGATCTTTTCAAAATCATCATCAAACATCCACAACACGGGATGAAAATCAGCAAAAAAAAATGTGCCTCCTTGTTTTAGATATTTTGAAATGATAGCCGCCCATTTATCCATATCGGGTAGCCATCCGATCGTTCCATAACTGGTAAATACTATGTCAAATTGTTTATCAAGATGTTCCCCCAGATCATATAGATCACAACAAATAAATTCAGCATTCGTATTGGTTTTCAAAGCAAGTTCTTTTGCTTTTTCAATTGCTTTATCTGAAAGATCAACACCTGTAACAATAGCCCCCATCCTGCTTAAAGAAATGGAATCCATTCCGAAATGACATTGCAGATGAAGGATTGTTTTACCAGTTACATCATCTAAAAGATCTAATTCAATTTTATTTAATGAATTTTTACCTTTTACAAAACTGTCAACATCATAAAATGCTGAATTGAAATGATGATCCGTTTTGTCATTCCAGGCTGCTTTGTTTTTTTGAATATAATTTGATGATTCTTTCACAGTTAATTCTTTTAGATATGACTTATACCGATTGGACAAACAATATAGTCCAATATCGGCTTCGCCTCATTGTACCATTTGTTTGATACCATACCGTAGTACCGGCACAGGTCGGCATAAACCACTGTAAGATTTTTTAAATATTGGCATATTTTAAAAATCA
>JANOPU010000113.1:0-16955 GCA_031422055.1 Ferruginibacter sp. | reverse complement strand
TAAAAAGGAAGCTTTAATGTTAAAAAAGCACATACAGAAGCAATTAAAAACCACACAGATTGTATTCGTTGTATCATAGAAAGAATATTATATTTTACTCTTAACCCAATTCCGGGTATAAAGGAAAATTTTTCATAAATAATTTCACATCCTCTTTAACCATATTGATATTATCAGTACTATCTATATTTAAAAGTATTCTGTCAATAAAATCAACCACCGTTTGCATATCCGATTCTTTCATCCCCCTTGTTGTAATAGCAGGAACACCCACCCGTATACCACTGGTTACAAACGGGCTCTTATCATCAAATGGAACTGCATTTTTATTAAGCGTAATATGAGCTTTATCTAAAGTTTCCTGCGCTTTTTTACCGGTGATATTTTTATTTCTAAGGTCTATCAGCATTAAATGATTATCTGTGCCTCCACTAATGATCTGGTAATCTTTAGCCATAAATGCTTTTGCCATTGCCTGTGCATTGAGCTGTACCTGCTTAATATATACTGTAAAATCTTCAGATAATATTTCTCCAAAAGCAATTGCTTTAGCTGCTATCACATGTTCCAATGGCCCACCCTGAGTTCCCGGAAACACCGCCATATCAAGCACATTGCTCATCATACGTGCATTGCCTTTCAGATCTTTTAAACCTAAAGAATTTTCAACATCTTTTTTCATTAATATGATACCGCCTCTTGGGCCACGCAATGTTTTGTGCGTTGTGCTTGTTACAAAATGACAATGGTCAAATGGGGAGCTCAACAGGCCTTTTGCTATCAATCCGGCCGGATGCGCCATATCGCATAATACAAATGCATTTATTTCATCAGCTACTTTCCTTATTCTGGCATAATCAATATCCCTGCTGTAAGCAGATGCACCACAAATGATCAATTTTGGTTTTTCTTTTCTTGCCTGTTCTTCCAGCATGTCATAATCTATGAGCCCGGTTTCTTTTTTTACGCCATAAAAAAAAGGTTTATATAGTTTGCCGGAAAAATTTACCGGAGAACCATGTGTAAGATGCCCGCCCATGCTGAGGTCAAGACCAAGAATTTTATCTCCCGGTTGTAATATAGCCAGCATCAATGCAGCATTTGCCTGTGCCCCGCTATGTGGTTGAACATTGGCATATTCGCAATTGAATATTTCTTTTAACCGGTCTATAGCCAGTTGTTCTACCTGGTCTACAATTTCACAACCACCATAATATCTTTTGCCGGGATACCCTTCGGCATATTTATTAGTGAGTGAAGTACCCATTGCCTGCATAACCTGCAGACTTGTAAAATTCTCACTTGCTATCAGTTCAATACCATTGCGTTGCCTTTCTAATTCTTTATTTATCAGATCAAAAATCACTTTGTCTTTTTGCATACTTTAATTTTAGTCAGCAAATATAAGCAGCACTTTCTAAAATGTATGATGTTAGATATATGATGCATGATTTCTTTAAAGCCGAACGTAGATCTTATCATAAATCATAAATCATACATCATAAATATTACTATATTACTAATGTGTTCATTTTACACAGAATTTATTACTTTCACACTCCCAAATCATTAGTAGATAAATATTGTAAACTAAATACTCCGTTAAGGAACGGGATGGGTTTATAAATGATAGCAATAATTCCAGTAGCAGGAGTAGGAACTAAACTACGTCCGCATACATATACACAACCTAAAGCGTTGATCCCGTTAGCGGGTAAAACTATACTTAGCATTACTATAGATCAATTGAGTGAAGCTGGTATCACTGATTTTATTTTTATCATAGGATACCTGGGTGAGAAGATCCAGGACTATGTAACACAACATTATCCACATTTGAATTGTCATTTTGTTTCACAAAACGAACGTCACGGGACAGGTTATGCAATTGATCTGACAAAAGAAATTGTTGGGGATAAACAGGTATTGATCGTATTAGGTGATACCATTGCCGAATACGATGTAAAAGAGATCATAAACAGCCCGGTTTCAATGTTGGGAGTGAAAAAAGTGGATGACCCCCGCAATTTTGGTGTAGCAGAAATTGAAGAAGATGGCTTCATTAGCAGGGTTGTGGAAAAACCTGCCATTCCAAAAAGCAATATGGCCTTAGTTGGTATCTATAAAATAAGGGAAAGTAAGTCATTATTTTCTTGCCTTAACACGATCAGTGAAACCAAAACAAGTTATGAAGAATTTAGCTTAACAGATGCCATTGATTGTATGATTCAGCAGGGAGTAAAATTCATGTCATTTAAAGTAGCAAATTGGTTTGATTGTGGAAAAAAAGAATCTCTGCTTCAGTCTAATGCAATTATGCTTAAAAAATTTGGAGTCAATATCAAGGAACCCAATAATTTTGAAAATACGATCATTGTACCACCGGTTAGTATTGGCATAGGCTGTATCATTAAAAATTCTGTAATTGGCCCCAATGTGGCTATTGGAGAGAATGCTACAATTAACCGGGCATTAATAAAAGACTCAATTATTGGGGCTTATACTAATTTACAGGAAATTGTTTTAGACAATTCACTGATTGGCAGTGATGCAGAAGTAAAAGGGGTAAGCAGGAATTTAAGTATTGGTGATAATACAGCCATTGATCTTGGTGGGGGTACTAAATAGCTTCTATATACCAGGATCATACTCTCATTGAATATTGTTGGTTGAGCATTGTGTATTGAACATTTGTTTTAAAGCCGGGAATTACTAAGGAAAATAATCAATATTCAATAATCAATATTCAATGATAGCCTGTGAATATGTTTATAATTATTTCTACTCCTATACCAGTTTGTATCTAATTTGTACCTTCATTCAAGTATGTATCAAAACAGCATTACCAAACTATTTAATATCGACATTCCATTAATTCAGGCCGGGATGATTTGGGCAAGTGGTTGGAGGCTGGCCAGTACAGTAAGTAATGCCGGCGGACTCGGATTATTGGGTAGTGGCAGTATGTATCCAAATATACTGGAAGAAAATATAAGGAAGTGTAAGGATGCCACAGATAAACCTTTTGGTGTAAATGTGCCATTATTATATCCTGATATTGAAAAGCACATACAAGTCATCATTGATCAAAAAGTTCCAATTGTTTTTACTTCAGCGGGAAATCCGAAAACATATACGGCGGTTCTAAAAGAACATAATATTACAGTAGTGCATGTTGTAAGCAGCAGTAAGTTTGCTTTAAAAGCACAGGAAGCAGGCTGTGACGCTGTTGTTGCAGAAGGTTTTGAAGCAGGCGGCCATAACGGAAGAGAAGAAACGACCAGCTTCGTTTTAATACCAGCTGTGTGTAATGCTGTTAACATTCCGGTAATTGCAGCTGGCGGAATTGCTACAGGCAGACAAATGTTTGCAGCAATGATTTTAGGTGCATCTGCTGTTCAGATCGGAAGCCGCTTTATAGCAAGCCATGAAGCTTCCAGTCATATTAATTTTAAGAATGCTGTTTTAAACGCTTCAGAAGGAGATACACTTTTAACAATGAAACAACTTACACCGGTAAGGCTTCTAAAAAATAAATTTTACAATGATGTTCAGAAGGCTGAATCGACATGTGCATCAATAAAAGAGTTAACGGATTTACTTGGAAAAGGAAGGGCTAAAAAAGGTATGTTTGAAGGAGACATGATTGAGGGAGAATTGGAGATTGGTCAGGTTAGTTCCTTGATCAATAAAATACAGCCCGCAGCTGAAATTGTTACTGAAATCTGGAATGAGTACATTACGCTTTCACAACATCCACAGAAATAATATATTATATTTGCGGCAATTAAAAATCAACATTTTCAAGATGCAACGAACAGTACGTATTTTAATATTAAAATTTCCGGTTTTTATTTTTTTTATTTTTAGTTCTTTTGCTGCATTTTGCCAGCCTCCTGTGTCACAACAAACCCCGAATGTGATACTCCCTAATCAGGTTGATCCTAAAAATCTTTCACAAACACAGCTTTCTTCACTTTTAAGTGATAAAAACAAAGAAAATACCGGGAAAGATAAAAATGCTGAATTTGTTAAAAACACAAAGCTGGATAAGGATAGTTTAATTAAAGACAATATCAAAGCCAGCTCATACAGGCCCGACCAAACTTACGGAGCAAATGTTTTCATGGGAGCTGCCGCAACAGACCTTACTGAACTTTCTACTCCTCCATTAGATTACCCGATCGGAGTTGGCGACCATATTATTGTATCATTGTGGGGTGCAGCCGAATTTCAGGAAAGTTATATTGTTGCAAGAGATGGGGCCATATTTCCACAAGGGCTTGGAAAGATTCAGGTTCAAGGTCTTATTTTCGACAATGTCCGTTCTATGATCGATTCAAGATTTAGAGGTGCAGTGCCTTCCGGAACAAATATATCCGTTTCATTGGGCCAACCAAGATCTATTAATGTAAATGTGGTGGGTGAGGTGAATTCACCCGGACCTATAACAGTTTCAGCATTTTCAAATGCTTTTAATGTGATAGCAAAAGCCGGAGGAGTTTCACAATTTGGGAATCTTAGAAATATACAGATAAAAAGAGCCGGTCGTGTTATAGATGAAATTGACGTGTATAAATATTTAACAACAGGAGATTTTGGAAAACATATTTACCTGCAGAATAACGATTTTGTTATAGTTAGTTTTCTTGAGAAAAAAGTTTTAGCAACCGGGCAATTCAAAAGACCCATGTATTACCAGTTGAAGAAAGATGAAGGAGTAAAAGCTTTATTAAATTATACAGGTGGATTAAATGCGGAAGGTCTTGCTTCCAGTATGAAAATTCTAAGAACCGAAAATGAAAAACAGGTACAAGTTGATGTGAATTCTAATGCAATTCTTAAAATAAGCGGACAGGATTTTCCTTTAGTAGATGGTGATATCATAAAAGTTGATCTGATAAAACCGGGTATTTCAAATAAAGTTGAGTTAAGAGGCGAAGTTACTTACCCGGATACTTATCAATTACGCCCGGGAGACAGATTGTTCGATCTCATAAACAGAGCTGGCGGTATAACCCGTAATACTTATCTTCCAAGAGCTTATATCTTTCGTGGAGCAGGCGATTCTACTAACCTTAAATCAGACAAGTTGGAAGTGGATCTGACTGATATCAATGCAAATGATCAAAACAGTTTCAATAATGTAATATTATTATCCAACGATGTGATACAACTTTTTTCACAAGGTGAATTTGGAGAATTACAATTTGTAGAGATCTTTGGAGAAGTTCGTAAAAGCGGCCGGGTTAGAAAATACGGCGGTATGACCTTACAGGATCTATTATACTTATCAGGAGGTATCAGACAGTCTGCTGAATATGGCAGGCTGGAAATTTCAAGTATTGTAAATATTGATTCTGCTCAACAGGGATTAAAACCTACCCGCACCATTGTAAAATCATATGCCATACAACCAAATCTGCAACTGGATGTTGAGGCTGCCAAAGTTCAATTGAAACCCTATGACCAGATATTTGTAAGAAGAAACCCAACTTTTGAATTTCAACAGAATGTAGAATTACAGGGGTTACTAAAGTATCCGGGTTTATACCCAAGGTTGGATAAATATGAACGTCTTTCTTCTTTTATTGAAAGGGCAGGAGGTCTTGAGGAAAACGCCAATATAAGCGGCGCTATTTTATACCGTAATAAAAATGATTTTTTCCGGGAGAAAAAACTTGAAAAACCTAAACTGGACTCTAGTGGGAATCAAATTATTGACAGCAATTCGGTTACACTTAAATCGTTGGATGAGCCGGTAAGTATAGATTTATTTCGTGCAATGAAATATAAAAATTCCAAACACGATATCATTTTACAGGAAAGAGATGTTATTTTTATTCCTGAAATAAACCCATTTGTAACGGTTACGGGTACCGTTCAATCTCCTTTAAAAATCACTTTTGATAAAGAGCATCCCAGACTGATGTTTTATATTGATAAAGCCGGTGGTTATGGTATAAGGCCATGGAGAAGAAGAACATTTGTAACTTATGCAAATGGAAAAAGCAGGCGTACCTGGAGTTTCTTTTTCCTTCACTTTTATCCGAAAATTCAGGAAGGATCTGTAATTACTGTACCTCCAAGACCTGAAGGGGCAGAAGTATCAGACATGGTTAAGTCAGTGATCGTTGCCTCTATCCCAGTCATTCTTACAGGTATCATTTTTAAATATATTAATTAAATATTCATTTTTGTGACTACAAACGAACTGATAAAAAATATTTTCTTAAAAATTGGGCGCTTTAAAATACTTGTTTTAGCAGGCGGAATAATATTTGCAATACTGCTGTTTTTGTATGCGAAAAACACAAAGCCTGTTTATTCAACAAGGGCCTCTGTTTTTCCGCTTACAGCAGCCAGCGACAATTCGGCATCAACAAGTGCCCTTAGCAGTCTGCTGGGTATTTCTGAATCTCCAAAGAGTTTCAGCCAGGAAGCTTCCATCAATATAGTTGAACTGGCACTAAGCCGTACTACACGTGAAGCCGTTGCCATGGAACGCTTGCCTGAATTGGGTAACAAAAGAATTGCTGAATTATTAATAGATAACTATAATAAAACAAAAACTTTTTTAGGCTCATCAATAAAAACACCTGCCGATACAGCAGCATTAGCCGCTTTAGGCGGTGATTTGATCAAAGGCGGTGTATTGGCTAAGATCAACAAGAACGGTATACTTGATTTAAATTATAGCAATACGGGTAAAGAATTGGTAAGCCCCGTATGTTATAAGATCATAGACAAGATATCTGAATTTTATAAAGCCCTGAAAATAAAAAAAGCACAAAACGATTATAATTTCACTATCAAAAAAATTGATTCACTTGATATCGTATTAAATTCTTTCGACAGGAAAGCTATTCAATTATCTAATACCACTTTATTTGTTCCTCCAGAAAGAATTGAATTCAGTATTCCAAAAGAAAACCTTGCAGATCAAAAAGAATGGGTAACCCGTCAGCGGGATGCCTCTGCAAATAACCGGGAGGAAGCATTATGGCGTTTGCAGAAAGTAACTCCTATCATTGCGACCCTAGACAAACCCGATCCTCCGTTTGAAGTTAAAAAACCCTCTTCCATTTTATATGGAGGTATTGGTTTTTTTGTAGGAAGTATTCTTACAATAATTCTATTGATTGGAGGGCTACTATATAAGTTTATCAAATACGAAGTTCGTAAAGCAATTTTTGGAGTTTGATAAATTCCATCATCACGAGGAACGAAGCAATCCTGATTAATATATTATCCGAATATAAATTGCTTCTCGTTTCTTGTAATGACTCATTCCTGATCAGGATTTCCGAAATCCCCATTTGATCATTTCTTTCCAACTTGGTTTTTTGCCATACATCAGGATACCTGTGCGATAGATCTTTGCAGTTATCCAGGTAAAAAACAAAAAGCACCCCACTAATAATATCATGGAGACTGCCATTTGCCATATTGGAATATCATAAGTAATTCTTCCCATCATAACAATGGGTGATGTTAATGGAAATATACTTCCAAAAACAGCCAGGCTGCTATTAGGTTCATTGATGGCCTTCATCATAATAACAAAACCAAGTATGATCGGCATCAATACCGGAAAGACCAATTGTTGTGCTTCTTGCTGATCTTCACTAACCACACTTCCGATAGCAGCAAATAAAGATGCATAGGTAAGGTATCCTCCGAGAAAGTAAAATAAAAAGGAGAAAGCTATTTTTGATATTGGTAGTGATGACAAACCCTGTGTAACTTCTGCTATCATAGAAGACGTAGCAGGGTTATTGGCTGTTGCATTTACCTGGGTAAATAAATCCGGGAATATCAGTGGTATGGTTAACTGCATCATGAACATAAGTATGATCCAGATAGCAAACTGAGTAAGTCCAACGGCCCCGATACCGATTATTTTTCCCATCATCAGTTGAAAAGGTTTAACAGAACTCACCACAACTTCAGCGATCCTGTTTGTTTTTTCCTCGGTAACGCCCCGCATTACCTGCGTACCATAAATGATCATCATCATATAGATCAGGATACCACATGCAAAAGAAACTCCATAAGCAACACCAGCCATACTTTTTTTACCGCCTTCTTTTGTGTCAATGGTGTTACCAATGCTAATGTCTGCTGCTATGGCTTCATATTTTTTTGGATCAATTCCCTGGGCAATCAGCCTTTTATCTTCAATAGCTTTATTGATCATTCTTTCAAGAGCTGAGGTTGTACTGAGGCTGGCTGCTGACTGACTGTGCAAAACCATTTTTTCGGGATTCTGTATATCAAAAGCCGGAATAAAAAGAAAACTATTATAACCCTGATCTTTGTATTTTTTTACAAAATCTTTTTCTGCTTCATTTTTAATGAACGTAAAGCCAATTGATTTATCCTTGATGTCGATCTTGCCATCAAATAAATTGGCCTCATCCAATACAGCAATGGACTGTTTATCACTTCCTCCGCTGATGGTTATGGCAATGATTGCTGCGTAAAAACCAATTATAACCAATGGAACCAGGATGGTGGTAACTAAAAATGATTTCTTTTTTACCCGTGTAAAATATTCACGGCTGATGATTAGTCCTATTTTATTCATGAGTTAGTTTGTTAAAAAATTAATTTACTTTTTCAAAAGCCCTTGCATTAGAAGTTCCTTCTACCAGTTTGATGAAAATGTCATTTAGTGAGGGCAACACTTCATTAAAAGACTGTATGTTTACGCCCTGGTTGATGAAGAATTTTAATACATCGTTGGCAGATGTGCCATCACCTAACTTTAATAATAATTTTTCGGGTTGGTGTTTTACCACTTCAAAGATATGCGTCATTAATTGTTCCGGTAAAATGTTTGCACCGAGTTGATAGATATTCTCTTTAAAATCCTGTTTTACATTTTGTACCGTTCCATCAAGTATCTTTTTTCCTTTATTTACTAATACGATATGATCGCAAATTTCTTCAACCTGTTCCATACGGTGAGTACTGAAAATGATGGTGCTGCCATTTTTAGCAAGATGAAAGATCTCATCTTTGATCAGGTTGGCATTTACCGGATCCAGACCGCTGAAAGGCTCATCCAGTATGATCAGTTTAGGACGATGTAAAACGGTTGTAACAAATTGAAGTTTTTGGCTCATACCTTTACTCAGGTCCTCAACTTTTTTATTCCACCAGCTTTCCATTTCAAATTTAATGAACCATTTTTTGATACTTTCCATGGCATCGGCTTTACTCATCCCCTTCAGGCGGGCCAGGTAAACGGCCTGTTCACCGATCTTCATTTTTTTATATAAACCACGTTCTTCAGGCATATATCCGATGTTCATAGCATCATTCATGCCATTGAAATCTTTACCGTTGAACATGATATGCCCGCTATCCGGGTAAAATATTCCGGTGATCATTCTCAGCAATGTTGTTTTACCGGCACCATTAGGCCCCAGCAAACCGAAAATACCACCCTCTTCTATATTCATGCTGATGTCATCTACCGCTTTTTGGGTGGCAAAGTATTTTTTAATGTTTTGCAGTTCTAATATGTTCATATCGATAAGTATAATTTGATGATGCAAGATGACATCTTAATGAGTGAAAGATGTCATCTTATACCAAAAATAAGTAGTTTATTATAATAGCCATACTTTAATGTATAAGTGGGAGAATCAGTAAAACGAATCCTTTCATTGAGTATTAGTTATACTAGATGACATCTTTTTATTGTCTCTTTAAAAGCAAAGATGTCATCTTTTGTTTAGTAATTTTTCTGAGATCCTTGCTGCAACATTCTCGCCATCCATTGCTGCGCTTACAATGCCACCTGCATATCCTGCACCTTCACCACATGGGTATAAATTATTGTATTGCGGATGAGACAAAGCTTCCGGATGCCTGGGAATACGAACCGGAGTGGAAGTACGGCTTTCAGTAGCAACTACAACAGCTTCATTGGTAAAATACCCTTTCATCTTTTTCCCAAATGAAATAAAAGACTTAGCAAGTGCTTCGTAGATGAATTTTGGCAGAACTGTTTGAAGATCGGCACTATGCAATCCGGGCAGGTATGAATTGGAAGGTAATGTTACCGAGTTTTTACGATCGGAAAAATCAATCATTCTCATAGCAGGAGCTACAAATTTTCCACCACCGGCATTAAAAGCCTTTTGTTCGATCATTTTTTGAAAATGCATAAAGACAAGCGGATCATTTTCTTTTAGTTTTAGATGCTTTGTTTCCTTCATTGCGTCAGTTATTGATACCTGTACAACCATACCGCTATTTGCAAAGGGATTATTTCTTTTTGAAGGGCTCCATCCATTCACTACCAGTTCACCGGGATCAGTTGCTGCAGGAGCAATAATACCTCCCGGGCACATACAAAAGGAAAAAACCCCTGTTTCATTTACCTGTTGCACAAGGCCGTAAGAAGCTGGTGGCAGCAGTTCATCCCGCTTAACACAGTGGTATTGAATGCTATCGATCAGAGATTGCTGGTGTTCAACCCTTACCCCCAAAGCAAATGGTTTTGCTTCGATCGCTATATTTTTTTTATGCAATAGTTCAAAAATATCCCTGGCAGAATGCCCCGTTGCTATAATGAATTCATCTGCACTAAAAATTTCTTTATCAGCTGTTTTAGCTGAAATCACATCCTTATTTCCCAAAACCAGGTCAACAACTTTTTTTTCAAATAATATCTTTCCCCCGTAATCAACTATAAGCTGGCGCATGGCTGTAATGATAGCCGGTAGTTTATTTGTACCAATATGAGGGTGGGCCTCATATAATATATGTTCTGTTGCACCAAAATGAACGAATAAGTTCAATATTCGTTGAATGTCGCCCCTTTTATTACTACGCGTATATAGTTTTCCGTCGCTAAAAGTACCTGCTCCACCTTCTCCAAAGCAATAATTACTTTCGGGATTAATGATACCTTCTTTATTAAGTATGGCCAGATCACGACGACGGGCCCTCACATCTTTTCCTCTTTCTAAAATAATGGGTTGAATGCCGGCTTCAAGTAACTTAAGTGCAGCAAATAAACCTGCAGGGCCGGCGCCAATGATCAGGACCTTTTTTGAAACCTGTTTTACATCTTTAAAAAAAAAGGGTATTAAGTTCCGTTGATGAAAAGGTTCACTGATAAAGGCAATGACACTAAGATTGATGTAGATATTTTTACCCCTTGCATCAATGGATCTTTTATTGATGTGAAAACCCGATATTTCTGTGAATTTTTTTCCGGATGCAGAAGCAATTTTTTTCTTAATAATAATATCATCAGCAGCATCGGAGGGTGATAGCCTTAAGGAAATAGTTTGTTGCATGAGTCGGAGAAGTTCTATGGTTTAAGAAGTTTCAAAGGTTCATATTGTATTAACCTATAGAACGTCTTGAACGTTTTAAACTTTAAACGGTCTTAGAACGGAAGATCATCAACCGCATCAGGTGCAGTAGCTGAAAATGTATCCAAGGGTTCTAAATAATCATTGTCTGGGCCGCCCTGAGAGTTTGCCTGAAGCATTTGTTCAATGCGCCATGCATCCAGATTGGTTATATAATTTGTTTTACCGTCTTTTTCCCATTTGCTTCCTTTGATATTGAAATATACTTTTATGTCTTCTCCGGTATTTACCTTATCTACAATTGCTGTACGATCCTGTACACACTGAAACTTGATATAGTTAACAATACTTCTTCCATTTATTTCTTCCGTTTTTTCAACAACAAATTCCCTCGTTTTAAATGACTCGGTTCGTTGTACAATATCATACTTTGTAATTAACTTACCGGTAAGTTCGTATCCCATAATTTTTTTTTTAGATGCCCAAAAGTAAACCATATTCCGGATAAAAAATAAGCTGATTATTTAATTGATATTTGTAAGAAAAATACTGTAATTTGGAAAAGAGTATCAATAAAAGGTCGTTAGATAAAATTTATTCAATAGCCGGGTGTACTGTTAAATATTTTTTTTCTATGGAAATATGCAGTTATGTCACAAGAATGAGGGTTACAAGCGTTGAAACATGCGCAAAAAAAATATAAATCAAGTAAAATGACCTATTGAATCTAATGGGTAAAAAACATTGGAATAAAAAATTTTTTTTTCAACAAATTATTTTTGATATTCGCTGTCCTGCTAAAGAATCTTTTTTATGAAAAAATATTTTTGATTTTTAGCGAATTTTCCCGAATAAAAGAATAACTCAACATAAATAGCTCAAGGTATAATGGAGAAAGCTTTTGATAAAGTATGGACTAATTGTTTAGAGATCATAAAAGATATTGTAGAATGGCAACATTTTAAGACATGGTTTGAGCCCATCAAGCCTGTTGAGCTAAAAGAAAAAGTTTTAACCATACAGGTCCCCAGCCAGTTTTTTTATGAATACCTGGAAGAACATTATGTATCCCTTCTTGCCAAAACATTGAAACGTGAATTAGGAAAAGAAGCAAGACTGGAATACAGGATAATGGTTGACAGCGGAAACAGTAAGAACAAACCACTAACTATGGATGTTCCCGGCCATGGTTACAAATCATATTCAAATAATGAAATGGATTTTCCACTGGTAATTAATAATCCGGTCAAAAACCCCTTTGTCATTCCCGGTCTGAAGAAGATGCAGATCGATCCCCAACTGAATCATGCCTATACTTTCGATTCATATATTGAAGGAGACTGTAACCGGGTTGCCCGTCGTGCAGGTAAAACTGTAGCAGAAAAACCAGGGTCTACTTCTTTCAATCCTTTGGTAATTTATGGTGGTGTAGGATTGGGTAAAACACATTTGGCACAGGCCATCGGAAATGAAGTAAAAAGGCTTCATACCAATAAAGTGGTTTTATATGTCAGTTCCGAAAAATTCATCAACCAGTTCATTGATCATGGCAGAAATAACGCGATCAATGACTTTATACATTTTTACCAGTTAATAGATGTTTTAATAATAGATGATGTTCAGTTTTTCAACAGGGCTGAAAAATCACAGGATGCATTCTTTTCTATCTTTAATCATTTACATCAGAGCGGCAAGCAATTAATATTAACCAGCGATAAATCACCTAAAGACCTCGAGGGGGTGCAGGAGCGGTTGTTAAGCCGTTTCCGCTGGGGTTTAAGTGCCGATCTTCAGGTGCCTGATTATGATACCAAGATCGAGATACTAGATAAAAAAATGAAAAGTGATGGTCTTGAAATGCCAAGGGAAGTTGTAAAATATATTGCCTATAATATCAATAGCAATGTCAGGGAACTGGAAGGAGCATTGATTTCCTTATTGGCTCAATCATCTTTAAACAAAAGAGAAATTGACCTGGAGCTGGCTAAAAAAGTACTTAGGAATTTTGTGAAATCTTCCAGCAGGGAGATCACTATCGATGCCATTCAAAAGATGGTTTGCGAATACTTTGATGTTCCGTATGACAAGTTGTTACAAAAAACAAGGAAAAGAGAGATCGTTCAGGCCAGGCAGATCACCATGTTCTTGTCAAAGGCATTTACCAAGAATTCTTTAAAAACGATTGGTGAGCATTTTGGAGGCAGGGATCATACTACAGTTATCCACAGTTGCCAGACGGTGAAAGACCTGATGGATACGGATAATCTGTTTAAAGAAAGTGTGCTGGAGTTGCAGCAGAAAGTGCAGTTGGCGGCGATGTAAATGGCTGAGTCGTTATAATAAAATTCATCCAAATCATAGTGATTTGGATTTTTTATTGAGTGACAGTTAAAATAAGGAATAAGAAATGAGAAATAAGGAATAAGAAAGTTGGAAAGCCCGTGAATGCAGTAATTTTTTCCATTTTTACGGAGTCAAAACTTCCTTATTTCTTATTTTATGTTCCTTATTTCTTATTTTCCCTATTTAGTTTTGGGTGGTAAGCTATTGAATTGTATTTTTGCTGCCCCTTAAACAAGGGCAGGTTAAAAGAGGAGAGGTGCCTGAGTGGCCGAAAGGAACGGTTTGCTAAATCGTCGTACGGGTTAAACTGTACCGTGGGTTCGAATCCCACCCTCTCCGCAAAAAAAGTTCTTATAATTCCCAATGTTTTAAGTTCGGGATGTAGCGTAGCCCGGTTATATTGCGTCCCGATTGCGATCGGGAAGATCGCAAGTCCGGATCATGCCTTCCTAACCTTAAAACAAAAAATTCGGGATGTAGCGTAGCCCGGTTATCGCGCCTGGTTTGGGACCAGGAGGTCGCAAGTTCGAATCTTGCCATCCCGACAAAAGCCTTACTGATTTTTTCAGTGAGGCTTTTTTGTTTTCAAAATTTAAATATTTTTTAAAAAAAATAAGTGACGAGAAGGTCGTCCCGATAGTAATCGGAGCCCCGTGAGAACAAATTTCAATTGCCCGGCCTTTAAAGGGCGGGCAATTGAAAAACCTGATACAAACAGGCTTTAGCCACAAAAGATAAAAGTCATTGATTATTTTTCCCCAAAACTGACAATAAGAAAAACTTCTCCGAATGAAACCAGGTTCATTCGGAGAATCTTCAAAGATTATTAAGGCATCAGTAATCTTTAGTATGATCTTCTTCAAATCACGGATGTACCGCCGACACTCCGTTAAAACTATTCACATCAAATACCGGGAAATCATTTCCATCCACAAACCCGTCACCATTCATATCAGTTGCTGCATATACACTGGTCACTCCATTAAAACTATCTGTATCAAATACAGGGAAATCATTTCCATCAATGAAATCATCCTGATTAAGGTCACCGGTGAAGAATGCCCAAACGCCGGGTTCAACCTGCACCTGTTTATCTCCCATGGCTTTGTTGGCAGCAATACTGAAATCATATACAGGAGTTAATGAAGTACAGGCAACAGCAGCCATACTCCATGTTTGTAATGTATTCCTGTGTTTGATTCCGATATAATAAGATCCTGGCGGTTGACTAAAGGTTACAGAAACTGTTCCGTTGGTTAGCAATACTGCTTTCTTTGTATCGATCAATGCAAAAGTTGTAGGATGATGTAATTCAATGATCATAGTATCTGCTTCTGTAATTAATGAATTTGGAACAGCCTGATTGCTCAATACCGGCTGCATCATTCCTGATCCTATGTAATAACCCTGCAGAATTAGTTTCATGTTTAATGTAATGGATGCAGAACAGTTGGTAACCGAAACCGTTTGTATGGCACTGCTGGTACAACCAAAGCTGCTCGTTGCTGTTGCCGTAATATTGTTTGTGCCGATAACTAACGGTTTTGCGTATATGTTATTGGTACTTGTTCCCATGTAGGGGATTGTTGCTATTGCGTTGTTGTAAAGGATCGCAACAGGTGCCCAGGTTATGCCGGCAGGATTCTTAAAATCAATTGTAATATCATTTCGCTGGCTGTAAGTGGCCGTAGCTGTACCGGAATATGCATCAACGGTTGCTGCTGAAACATTATCAACCCTATAAAACCGGGTACTTACAAATCCGGTGGCTGAATATTTAGCCGTGTTGAATACACTGCCCGTTGTTCCGGCATTGGCATTACTGTAATTGATCTCAATAACTAAATTGCTGGTGCCATCCCAAATGAATGCTGTATTTAGAACAAGGCTGTTAAACCCTGAGGTTGGGTTATAAGCTGCTGCAGTTCTTACAATAGTCAATCCGGTTTCCCAGGCACTGCTCAGCGCAGTAGTAGAACTGTTTTTCATTTTTACTACCAGGTTTTGCAGTCCCAATGTCGCATCAGCTGTTGCGAGATTAAGTTTAATTGAATTAATAGAAGTGCCGTTGATCATTCCAATTCCTGTTAGTTCAGATGAAAGGATCAGCATTTGTTGTTTACTTCCTCCATAATAATTCTGTAGCGGATTGGGGCCTAAGGTTGTTCCTGTTGTGTTACCAACACTCGTAGATGTTCCTGTTCCCAAAGTACTGCTGTAATGACTTTCTGAAACTGCTGTCAAATTTAAAATGTCACCCAGGCAAATATTGCCGGAAGAAGCTGTTATAACAGGAATGGAGGGAATTGAATTTACGGAAAGAATAACACTATTGGATGTAGTACTGCCGCATTGTGTGGAAACGATTACCCTGTAACGGTTGTTGTGTTGTGAAAACATTGTATTAGAAACTGTATAGAAAACACCGTTTGCGAGCGGGATATTGGTATAATTATTACCACCATCTATGCTCAATTGCCATTGATAACTGCTAATAATACCCGAAGCTACAACATTGAAAGTCGCATTTAAACCTTCACATACGGTCTGGTTTACCGGTTGCGTCGTAATTGTGGGGCCTGCTCCTGCCTGGATAATATAACTGATCACCCTTGCTTGAGTGATTGTTCCGGAAATTCCAGTGATCGTAATGTTGTAAGTTCCCACAGACAGTGTATGTGTATTGCTAAGTGTTACAACTGTGCTGTTTCCCGGTATTACAGGATTTACACTAAAACTTATGTTTGTTCCCGGTGGTATTCCTGAAGCGGAAAGAGTAACAGAATTAACGTAGCCTAATACAGAAGTAGTGCCAAGCGTAATAACTGCCGTGGTAGGCCCTGCACAACTGATACTTGTTGGTGCCGGACTGGTAAAATCAAATCCGGGAGTGCTGTTGACGATCGTTCCGTTTGCATTTACTACCCAGTTATTGGGGTCAATAACAATACCGCTCGGTGTTTTTGAATAGTAAAATTTAAATTGTTGATTGTTTGAACTAAGGTTAACTTTTACAACAGTGTCTCCCTGTGAAGAGGTTATTTTAAATTCAAATATTCCTTTGAAGAATGGTGTAATGCCTGCGGCGCTTACTGTTTCATTTACAATCAATATAAGTGTGTCGGCACCCTGTTTGGAATAATTGATATTGAATGTAGGAAAACCTTCTCCATAATACCATTGATTGAAAAAATCGGTCAGGTTTTTTCCGCTTGTTGTTTCTGCAACCTGTTTGAAATCATTGGCGGTAGCAGTGGAATCCTTGAACTGCTG
>JANOPU010000112.1:0-10666 GCA_031422055.1 Ferruginibacter sp. | reverse complement strand
AGATTTTTTTAGCAGGAGTTCCGTCGCTCATAAATGAATAATTACTTGTAATTGTTTTCCCGCAGATAACCGCTGATGAAGTTAGCGCAGATTTTCGGAGATATTGAATTCATACAAAACAAATCTGTGCATATCTGCGGAGAAATTTAATCTGCCTTGATCTGCGGGAAAAATTATTCGCTTTCCATTTTTTTATTATACGCCTTTATAAAAATAGCTCCCAGGTTTTTGTAAGGTGGTATATAATCTTCCCAACTTTCGCTGACAGATTTATTTGGGTCTGTGGAAAATAACTTAGTAAGCGTAGCCCACATATTTTTCCAAATCAAGGTACTACCGGATTCAAAATTCTGATTGAGGTAATTCAGTATCGGCCGGTTGATCTCACCTGCACCGATCTCTTTTGTAGAAATGATGTGTGCATCGGGATTGATATCTATAATGTCGTTTAAGTTTTTATATCCGCCACATGAACCCAGTACAACTATTTTTGCATCACCGGCCATTCTTTTGATAGTTCCGGGCAGCCAATAACTGTGTCCCCGGTGAACCACAACTGAAGGGTGCAGATTATTTTCAATTAAAAAATTATTCAAATGAACCTGCGCACTGTCATCCAGGTTAGCGTCATTGTCAAGTGGCCTGTTAGCATAGATCCAAACATTTCCTTTTAGAGAATTTATTTCAACCCATTCTTTTTTGGGTGTTATTTTCCATTCTTTAGTAGAAAAAGAATTCAGGAACATCGGGAAATATATTTTGCCATCTTCATCGCCATACCAAAATACCTGTTGTACAATCTTTCCGCTTTCATCCCGAAGTGTTTTATTATCAACTTCAAATATAGAGGGGATACCGAGTATGCCGGTAAGGTCTATTTTGTTTGTACTGTCTGCCGACAAAAAAATATTTTTCAATAACCCGTATATAACCAATCCCCTTTCATTATTTTCTTCAATACTTTTTTGTTCATTTTCAATTACGTAAGATAAGATCGTTTGCAAAAGGTTTTTATCATTGATACTGCTATATGCATCTGCTACGTCTACAGCATCCTCCAGGTTTCCTGCTTTATCAAGCCTTGCTACAAATGCTTTCATAACAAGTTCTGATTTATCTGCCGGCATACTGCGTAAAAATGTATCCAGCTTATTAAAATTAGCCGCCATTTTTATAAACTTTCTGAAATAATCAAAGTGTACCCCCAGTAATAAAGAATCGCAACTGGGTTTTGGCCCCAACAATTGCATCATCCTGTTAAAGCTGTGTTTGTAACTGGATGTATAAATATCATTCTCTCCCATAACCATCATATAATACAATTCCTGTGCTGTCAAAGGTTCTATTGCATTCATCCGGATGCTGATATTATTCTGATTGTGCAATAAGTTTATAGGAGTAATAAAGTGCTGGATCGATTTATCCCTTAAAACTTCTCTTAAACCATTTGCTCCAAACATCGCAATGGGCGTATCACGCAAAGGCGGGGCCATCCGTTTAAAATATTCGATCTCGGTTTGTACAAGTAATTTATAATAACCAACACTATCATAATCTGCTTCCATTTCACCAACATATTTACGGATACTGTCAATTGTTTTTTTTCCTTTTAGTATATCATCCAGGAATGGAAAATAAAACAGTGCATTGGGTGTCTGGCTTAATTGCGCCACCGTCTTTACAAGGTTATTTGTATTTCGGTGTATCAACCTGCCCTCAGGCGAAATATTTGATTGTGCATATGAATATAATTGCACCGGGTTTAACTGGCTTGCGATCACTATCAGACTATCAGCAAAAGATTTATCGGCATAAGGCCTGATGGTTTGTAAGATCTTATCGGGGTTTAAAGAACAAAATTTTATATAAACAATATCTTTAGAAGCGGCGTTTCCGATATTGTCATAAAAGACTTCCGTATTTATTCTGGCAATATCATAAGATGAGCGTTGTATGAAAGGCTCCATACTTTTTCCTTCTATCTGGGCATTTAAAATATGCTCAAAACTTTCCAGTAAAGCCGGCAGGTCAGCGGGATTTATTTCCTTTTTCTTCCAACTTATTCTGAAAGACCTTAGCAGGTTTTCCAGATACCTGAGGTAGCGGATCTTGTCATTATTTTTTTCAATTCCATTGTTAAGTTCGATCTGGTTTTCGATATTATCAACTTTTCTAAAAAGAACATCGGTTACATGATTGTTAATGGCTTCATTGCCACTTATTCGAAAATAATTATCCTGTTTACCATCAGCCTTATCACATAGCTTTTGTTCGGTATCAATCTTATCATGGAAATTTCGCCGCTGCAGGGGTACAATTACGGTGGTATCCATTGAAGCATAAGTATCAAAAGATGCTGCAAATAAAAACAGGATCAGGTAAATATATTTCATCAAAATAAACTAAGTAAAAAAATGCTGTTTGTTTGAAAAGTGCCGGTTCATAAAAATAGCCGTTCACTTCAGGTGCAAATATGATGCAATTTTATTGGATTGATAAATATGCAGGCCCGATTAATCGTTTCGCGGCTTGTTTGAGTTAACAATTTAATAATATTATAACTTTCATTTAACGAAGTGAATGCTGCTTTGATAAGCTACTTTTGCTCAACAATATTTTTATGGTAAGAGGAAATAAAATACTGATAGCAGATGATGAACCGGATATCCTTGAAATAATTGAATTCAACCTTCAGGCAAACGGCTATGAAGTTGTTACAGCAAAAAATGGAAATGAGGCTCTGGATAAAGCCAAAGAGTTTTTACCCGACCTGATCATACTTGATATTATGATGCCGGGAAAAAATGGCATTGATGTATGCAACCTGCTTAGAATGATGCCGGCTTTTAAAGAAACACTGATCGTTTTTTTAACTGCACTCAGTGATGAGCCTACAGAAATTAAAGGGCTGGAAAGTGGTGCTGATGATTACCTGACAAAGCCCATCAGCCCTAAAATATTGATCAGCAAGATACATGCACTGTTCAGGCGTTTAAACAAAGATGAAACAGGTATTATAAAGGTTGGTGACCTGCAGATAAACAGAGAAAAATACAGTGTAAAGTATAAAGAAGCTGACATCACACTTGCACGAAAAGAATTTGAATTACTCTCCCTACTGGCTTCAAAACCCGGAAAAGTATTTCTTCGCAATGAAATCCTTAACCAGATATGGGGTACCGAAGTGATTGTTGGCGACAGGACCATTGATGTTCATATCAGAAAGATCAGACAAAAACTTGGTATAGATTGTATCACTACTGTAAAAGGTGTTGGGTATAAATTTGAAATGTAGGAGGAAGCTGTTAGCTATTAGCCTTAAGTGCTTAGCCGGACAGCTATTATGAGAAAAATTGTACTCAATAACACAGAATTAGACTAAAAGCTAATAGCTTGCACCTAATAGCTTCTCTCCATGCTTTCACAAAAAAATTTTACACCACAGCAACTCGCTGCATTTACTGCCCTGGTACTTTCTGTTCCAATTTCATTAGCTATTTTATTTTTTGAACCGGTATGGTGGGTGGGTCTTATATTTTTTTTGGTGATCTTCCTGGGCAGCTTTGCACTGATATTATATACGCTTCAAACCTTCATTTACAGAAAAATAAAACTGATCTATAAACTGATCTATCAAACAAAAGCAAGTAAAAAAGAAGAATTTTATTATAAAAATTTTCTCCCCCAAAAAAGCATTGATGAAGTAAGAGAAGATGTGGAAGAATGGGCCGAGCAACGAAAAGCAGAGATTGAAATTCTTCAGCAGAATGAGGCTTTCCGGAAAGAGTTTCTTCAAAACCTCAGTCATGAATTTAAGACGCCCATTTTTGCTATACAAGGTTATGTAGACACATTACTTAGTGGTGCGATTCATAATAATGATGTAAATATTAAGTTCCTTCAAAGTACTGCACGGAATGTAGACAGGTTGGTTAATCTTGTTGATGATCTGGATGAAATAACCAAATTAGAAACGGGGCTTCAAAAATTGAATCTGCAAAACTTTGTGATACAGGATCTGGTGAAAGAAGTATATGATTCCCTCTCCTTAAAATCTGATGAGAAAGAAATAAAATGTATCATTAAAAAAGGGTGCGAATTACCATTAACAGTTTATGCAGATAAAGAAAAAATCAGGCAGGTATTAATTAACCTGGTTGACAATGCTATTAAATATGGAAAGCAACATGGTACTATAGAATCCAGTTTTTATAATGTTGACGGGAAACATATATTAATTGATATCAGTGACGACGGGGCCGGAATAGCAGAAGAACATATTGACAGGATATTTGAAAGGTTTTACCGAACCGATCTTGCCAGAAGCAGGAAAGTTGGTGGCAGCGGTTTGGGGCTGGCTATATGTAAACATATCATTGAAGCACATGGCCAAAGTATTCATGTAAGAAGTAAGATCGATGTAGGAAGTACTTTTGGTTTTACACTACAAAGTAAAAAGAACTAAAATTGTATGGTGCCTGCCTGGCTAAATTGTAATATATTTCAAACTACCTGTACTTCCCCGCTATCTTTTGCTGCATTATTCTTATGCATGCTTAATAATTTACCGGCATAATATTCATACCCTTTACAATAATAGGCCAGGTATACTGCAATGATAGCCGAAAAAATACCTGTCAGTGCCCCGATAAATATTTCATGTAAATAATTTTGCGCAAGATAGATCCTTGAATAACCCAACAAAATAGCTGAAGCAAATAATAACAATTGCTTTCCTGAATTTTTTAGAGTAAAACATAATACAGTTACCCACGTAAATACTAAAGCAGTATGCCCCGAAATGAAACTCATTTGATCTGTTGCAGAAACATTACCTGCCTGAAAAATATTTTGCCCCTGCTCAAATGAAATACCAGGATTTGAAAGATTATTGATATTCTTGATTAACTGTATTAAAAAACCGGCAATCAGAAATCCATAAAAAATTGAAAAACCCTGTTTTCTTTTTTTTAAACGAAATATTAAAATAGCCGCCAGGGAAATTAAAAATAAACCATTCCCTATGAAAGTGTAGTTGATAAAAAATACATTGAGCCAAAAAGGGTGAGGAATATTTGAAAGTATCGGATGAACTGTGTTTCCAAAAAAGATCATAAAAATGGACGCAGATAAAAAAAATATGCAAACCCTAATGAAGAATAATTTGTTACCGGAGATCATTCTGTTAAAATCATGTTTCATACAGTTGTATTTTATAACTTAAATCATACGTAAATTAAACCGGCTACTTTACCGGAACATTTAGTAACAATTAAACTATTGTTACTAAAAAGGCGGTCCCATAGGTTCCGCCCGGCTTTCACTGCCTTTAAACAAGAATACTTACTAACCATCTATAGAGACCGGCTGTAGCCGGATATTGATTGATTGCATAAAGAAATTACTGTTATTTTACCCTGATGAAATCAATACAAAAAAAAGACCACCAATAAGAATAAAGGTGGTTCAAGCATGATTAAAACTTGCTATTTGCTTAATGAAAATCTTAAAACTCATTTCTTGCTTTGTGGATGTAAGATGCAAAAAATATATTGATGCAGATCAATTCCATGATTAAGGAATTATTAAATATTATTTTGGAGATTTTAATTCCTGACCGCCCTGATTATACTCTACTGTATTAATATATTTTCCGGTTGAATCATAATGCTTCCATTCTCCAGATTGAAATCCATTTTTATAATTTCCCTCCTGTTTTATAAACCCGTTTTCATGAAATTTTTTGCAACTGTTAGTAAATTGCCCAAAATCATCGAGTTCATAGTTTGCTATTAATTGACCATTGTTATAAAAGAAGCTGTATATATCCTTGTATTGTTTCTTGCTATAATTATCTGCCTGATCATTCCTGCACTATCTTTCATTACCTGCGTCATTGTACTATCATTACGATTGATAAAATATTCGGCTATTGAAAGATCATTCCCCGGATATTTTTTTGAGTATATACTATCCGCTTTATTTTTAATTGAGTCAAGCATTGGAAGATCGGCAGTTATTTTTTTTGGCTTGTATTGTGTACCCGATGTACAGCTATACATTAAAATAAACCCGGGTAATAAACAGATCAATGATATTTTTTTCATATTTCAAGAAGTTATACCGAATATAAACAGTATTTAGTCCAAAGCAACTTTAGGTCGGTATAATACCATCTAAGATTTTCACATAGTCCTTTGGACTACTTAGTAAATCAAGATGGTATTATTGTTATCTCTATTTAAAAAAGCAGCCAAATGGCTGCTCCCTTATAAAATTTTTATTTCAATAATTCCGCTTTAGAATTTTGTCCATACTTTCCACCAGGTATCTTCTACTGCACAAGCACCCTTGTAAGAAACGGCTGTAAAACCATTGGCAACTTTAGGATGTGTAAAGCTTGCTCCTGCTGCTGCTGCAGCGGCTCCTGAAGTTGGATTAAAATCAGGATTATTGTAATTAAACGGAGCAATCAAACCTGCATCTGTATTATTTGTAAGGATACTGTTACCATATGCTGCTGAATTGAACCAGGCTGTAATGGTTGCTGTTGTGTTAGGGGTATTGGGTATGTTTGGATTAATAGCAAGGCTATACAAAACAGGTACAGGACATCCTGCAATAATGGTATTTTGAACAAATAAAGAACCAGGAATATTATTGTCAGTTGGTATCCCTTTTGTTGCATCAATGAATAAGCCTGTTGGATACCCCATGATAATAGAATTAAACAATGACATACTTGAATTTCTTCTTATCTGTGCGCCTGCAAGAAATAAACTGCTTCCTGTATTTGCCAATGTAGCTCTTGGCCCCATCACGGTCATATTTGAAAAAACCACTGAAGTTTGAGGCAGCAGGGAACTACCGGCTGCATCATTGTCGCTTTCAAATGATTCGCTTTTAGAAATATCTGCAACAGAAGAATCTCTTAGTGCAATACCAAACTGAACTTTTCCATTATAACCATTGTCAGTATCAAAATCTTCATCTAATGTACGGAATGAAATAAGGTGTTTACAATTTACGGTACCGCCAAACCACTCAAATGAATCGTCATTTGCATAAGATACCTGTACATGATCAACAATGGTTTGATTTCCAACACCACCAAATGTAATTCCGTTTATTTCTTTATCAGGCAGAAAAGCATACCCTGCATATTCAATACGTACATAACGTATGATTCCACTGTTATCTGCAGGATTTTGCCCCTGTGTAGCAGGTGTGCCATACAAACCCAATCCATCGCTGTTATTGATACCGCCTTCAATTTCTCCAACACCTGCAACCCCGTTAAAAGAGGCATTGGTTGGTGCGTTACCCAATATTACAATACCTGCCCAATCTCCGCGTTGCGGTGTAGCTGCTTCAGAAGTAAAAACAATTGGCTTGCTTGCTGTTCCATCGGCAATGATCTTACTGCTTCGAGTAATGATCAGACCACCGGTTCTTCCCGTTTCTCCTACAATCTTTGTTCCGGGTTCAATGGTAAGAATGGCACCGTTAGTTACGTATACCAGCCCGCGAAGTTTGTATGTGAAATCTGCTTTTAATGTCCTGTTAGAACTGATTCGTCCTTCCAGGATCGTATTTTCATTTGTAGGTCCACCACCGTTATTGTTATTGGTATTACCATCAACTTCAATTTTACGACAACCATAAACTGTTGCTGCAAGTAAAACGGTGTAGAGAAATAATTTTTTCATCTTTTTATTTTGTTGGTTTTAAAATGTGTTTATTTAAGCGTTTGTTTATTAAAAATTATATCCAAAAGAAATACTTACGTTGGTGCCGTAATTTCTTTTAATGGCAAAGGCATCAATGTTCTTATCGTATTTTTTATTATCATTCAGGTCATTATAGAATATTGCTTTTTTATTGAAAATATCTGCTATGCTCAATTTTACTTCCCCCTTATCTTTAAATACTTTTTTTGCTATCTGGAAATCAAGCACTGGCCTTGGATTTTCCCATATTGGCGGCTGATCCGAACCCCCAACAAAAACAATTCTTCTGCCTATCTGATTAAATAGTAACGTTGTATTGATACCATATTTTTCCAGGTCGTATTGTATGCCTGCGTTCAACAGATACGGACTTTGTCCCTGCATAGGACGATCCAGTGATGTACTTTGGCTGGATACCCTGTTATAGATATAAGAAATATTTCCCTGAACTGTGAAATTTTTAAGGCTCCTGTTAAAATCGAGTTTTTTCCTGAACTCCAGTTCTGCTCCAAAACTGTTTGCTTCATCTGCATTGATAAAATTGTATGTACTTGACCCACCGGCGCCAACATTAAAATAAGCTTCAATCGGATCTTTAAAATATTTATAAAATACACCTAGTGTAAATAACTCTCCGCCTCTTGGATACATTTCAAAACGCAGGTCAAGATTGGAAACTTTTGTCCTTACCAAGGCAGTATTTCCTGCAACAGTTGCACCAAGGTCAAAATCGAAGAATTGAAAAGTACTTAATTCCCTGAATTCCGGTCGTATAACCGTTTGAGATGCTGATATCCTTACATTCGTTTTATTGTTCACTTTATAAGTAAGATTCAAGCCGGGCAGGTAATCAATGACTTTACTATATACATGCCGGGGATCATTCTTATCCATGCTTCCCACTACCTGATCAAAATGTTCTACTCTCAATCCCCATACTGCACGTAACTTATTGGTTATTTGATTATCGAACTGCAGAAAACCAGCATTCAGGATCGAATTGGCGATATAACGGTAACTAGAACCCGATAATTCGTTAAACGCTAATTTATTATCGAAACCGGTACCAAAATTCTCAGGTGCAAAAACCTGATCCGCACTTAAATGGCGTAAAGCAGGATTATCTGTTGGAAGATAAATAGCAAATGGCCTTGAATCGAACAACCTATCCTTCACCTGGAAAAAATAACCACCCTTTATGGTTTGTACAAGATCATTTATTGAAAAGGTTTTGTCCAGATCAGCTCCGGCAGTATATACATAATCGTTTAAAAAACCATAATAACGGCTGCCGCTCTTTTGCGATGATTTTGATGCTCCAATCAATAATGAGTAAGGAGAATTCGGATCAGTCGGATCATCCTGATTATATTGTATACGGCGCTGATCCGGAATATACTGGTCTAAAATATTAAAGCTACCGAACCAATGTAATTTAGCTGCATATTTTTTAATATTATGTTCTCCTGAAATTTGTGTGTTGAAAAAAGTATTTGCCTTAAATGCCAATTCAGAAGCTTTTATATTGTCACCTATTGATGGATTGGTTTCATAATCTTTCCCGGTCCTGATAGTAGTATAATCTGCAGTGTTAACATTCAGCATGTTTTTGAATGTTATTTTACTATTATTTCCAATAAGCAAAGTAAAATTTGCCAATGCTCCTGCCAATATCTCAGTACTGTATTTATTATTATAATAATCAAAGTTCAGGCTTGCCATATTGTTTTCAAAAAGGTTTATCTGGTTTTCAAACTCGATCCTTTTATTACTTCTGTTATAATTTACAGCAAGTATAGCTGCCAGTTTGGTTTTTCTTCCAAGTTTTTTATTAAACCCGCCATTAATCAAAAAACTCTGATTCAGCAGCGGCATCGTATTGGAATTTGTCTTTTCGGAGGTCCAGATATTTGTAAATTGTTTACCATAAGTAGTTTTTTTTCCATTATCTAAACCGGCATAGACAGCTTTAGTTGGAAAATTTTCCGGCAAAGCCCTTTTCCCGTTATCAAAACCAAGCCAATCAGTACTGCTTCCTTCATATCTGTAAAAATCATTTCCGATAGTTTGAGTATTAAAGCCGGTTCCAATTTGTACATTTAAAAAGTTCTTTGCAGGAACATCTTTGGTATTAACCTGAATCAAGCCACCTGCCCACTCACCGGGAAGTTCAGGAATAAAAGATTTATTGATGATAATATTATCTATCATCGAAGCAGGTAAAATATCAAAGCTAAAAGTCTTACGGTCAGGTTCGGTACTGCTTAATAAAATACCATTCAACATTGCCTGATTGTATCGGTCTGCCAATCCACGAACCACCAGATATTTTCCTTCCTGTATTGAGGTTCCGGGAACTCTTTTTAATACTTCGCCGGTATTTTTATCCGGAGATCTCCTGATGGCTTCTGCACTGATAACCTGTGCTACAACGCTGGTATTTTTCTGATAAGATATTAATGCAGCAGTAGTTTCTTTTCTTGTTGTAGATCGAATAACAACAGTCTCCTGTGTTTTAGTGATACGATCTAACACAACATCCAGATTGGCAGTTTTACCAGCCAGCACTTCAACATCTTCCAGAACTTTTGATTGGTAGCCAACAGAAGTTAATGATATTGAATATTTCTTTCCTGCCGCTAATGTAATAACGAATTGACCGTCAATTCCAGATGTAAATTTTGAAGCAGTGCCATCAATTATGATTGAAACACCACTGATCCCAACTGTAGATTTTGAATCTGTTACCTTTCCTTCTACCTGGCCTGTTTGTGCATTTGCAAATAAAGAAAATGTTAGAAAACCGATCAAAAAAGTAATTAATTTCATGCCATTCATATTTGGCACAAAGAGAAAGAAATCATGTTACGATACGATGAACTAAAGGTTACGGAAATGTTACTCTAATGTTACCAAATTGTTATCTACCACTTTTA
>JANOPU010000111.1:0-3297 GCA_031422055.1 Ferruginibacter sp. | reverse complement strand
AGCCATCTTTCCGGTATTACATCCCTGCTGGCATTCAGATAATCATTGTAACTGCAGGAAATAAATTTCTTATCCGGTAACTGCATCCACCAACGTTGTGTTCTTTTGCTTTGTAAAAAAACAGTATCTACTTCTGCAAAAACAGTATGATACTCATTAAAATTATCCCGTTCCTCCAGCAAACTTTCCTGTTTACTCCTGCTTTTTCCATCGATAAAATACCATAGCATTTGGGCAATTTGTTTTGCAGTCAGTTCATTGATATCTGCGTAAGGATTATATCCATAGATTCCAAAACTGCTCAGGTTGTTACTCATTCCGGCATACCGGGTAAGCATACATGCTTCTTCACCTGTTAATCCGTTGGGGCAATGGATACTTGCAGGTGCGTCACTGTTTTTTATTGCGCTGATATCAAAACTCAACAAATGGGTGTTGCGGATCACCGGTTCCATTTCATCTATATCTTCTTTTACCAATCCAACCCGGTAACAATCAAAACGTAACTTGTCCATGGTTTCCAGCATCCTGGGATGTACAAAATAACTTTGAAATCCAATGTGATTATAATGTTTAACCAAATTAGGTTCACCGGTTAGCATTTCCAGTAAAAAATTTTCATTTCTGTATGTGCTTTCGCCTATCAGGTCAATCATGGCATCAATACAGGTTGCTTCAACAACTTGCCCCAGGGCTTTATAAGCTTCATATTGTGCCAGCGTAATATCATGGGAACCACCCAGGATGATCACCGTCTTTTTTAACCGGAGTAATTCAGATAGAACTGTTTTAATGGCTGCATAGCTGTCATTTAATGATTCACCGGTTTTTATATTCCCGATATCTGCCATTGTTATATCTGTGTGCCAATAATGAAGCTGGTAAAATTGTTTACGGATCGTATTTGCAGCATTGCTTTCCCCAATGAAATTCCCAGTACCTCTCATTTCACCGGTGCCAACTATTACAATATCTATATCATGCAGATCGGGTATTACCGATTCAAATATGGCAATATGTTTTGCCAGTTGCCCATCATTATAGTTATTTTCTTCGTTTAATTCTCGGATGTTTACAGGATGTAGAAAATCAATCAGGTCTTGCATATAAAAAGTTTGCGGCAAACCTAACGGAATAATCGGATACCTGAAATGTAAAACCTCTTTTTTTATCCCCTATTTTAGCTTTTACATCCATGTAAATATTAACTTAGCGGTTAACATACCACAGATACTTATTAACTTTACAATCTAATTATTATATTGATGGACAAACAGGAAATTTTACAAAACGTAGTGATAAAATTTGCAGGAGACAGTGGCGATGGTATGCAATTAACCGGTAGTCAGTTTACAAATAATACAGCTATGCTTGGGATAGATCTGGCAACTTTTCCGGATTTTCCGGCAGAAATTCGTGCTCCTATAGGAACACTGCCCGGCGTAAGCGGTTACCAGCTAAGGTTCAGCAGCGACAGAATATACACTCCGGGCGACGAATGTGATGTACTTGTTGCTATGAACGCTGCTGCACTTAAAGTGAATTTATCCGGATTAAAGAAAGGCGGCAAGATCATTGTAAATGAAGATGGCTTTGATAGTAAAAACCTGCGGCTGGCAAATTACCCGGATGGAGTTAATCCACTCAACGATCAAAGCCTGGATGGATACGAGGTCATTAAAATGGATGTTACTAAAATGACCCGGGAGGCTTTGAAAGATTTTACAATGGGCTTCAAAGAAAAAGACCGTGCAAAAAATATGTTTGTACTCGGTTTTTTATATTGGATGTACAACCGTGATATGGAAAATACCATTGGATTTTTAAAGGAAAAATTTGGTAAGAAACCTGATATCCTGGACAGTAATGTAAAAGTTTTACAAGCAGGTTATAATTTTGGAGACACTACAGAAACATTTTCTGCCAGGTACACGGTTGAAAAAGCCAAAATGGATCCGGGTACTTATCGGTCCATCATGGGGAACCAGGCATTATCTTATGGATTGATAGCCGCTACGCAAAAAAGTAATCTCCCTTTATTTCTTGGAAGTTATCCCATTACTCCTGCTTCGGATATTTTACATGAACTGAGCAGTTATAAAAATTTTGGAATAAAAACTTTTCAGGCAGAAGATGAAATAGCTGCAATCACTTCAGCCATCGGGGCAAGTTACGGTGGTGCTTTGGGCCTTACTACAACATCAGGGCCCGGTATGGCATTAAAAGCAGAAGCCATGGGACTGGCAGTAATGTTGGAGATCCCATTGGTTATTGTAAATATTCAACGCGGAGGGCCAAGCACCGGGTTACCTACCAAAACAGAGCAAAGTGATCTGATGCAGGCCTATTATGGAAGAAATGGGGAATGCCCTATGCCGATCATTTCTGCAAGTACTCCGAGTGATTGTTTTGAAGTAGCCTATGAAGCGGTAAGAATAGCGGTACAACACATGACACCTGTTATCTTATTAAGTGATGGATATATTGCCAATGGGGCAGAGCCATGGAAATTTCCTCAATCTGCAGATCTGAAGCCGATCGATGTAAAATATAAAACTCAATTGGGACATGGCGAAGAAAAATTCCAGCCATATCTGAGAGATGAAAAACTGGTAAGGCCATGGGTCATTCCCGGAACTGCGGGTATGGAGCACCGTATAGGTGGACTTGAAAAACAAAATATTACAGGCAACATTAGCTATGAAGCAGAAAACCATCAGTTGATGGTTAAAATAAGACAGGAAAAAATAGATAAGATCGCTTCCTATATTCCTGCACAACACCTGGATAGTGGTCCGGAAAAAGGTAAGATACTCGTACTTGGATGGGGTAGTACTTTTGGTGCAATTAAAAGTGCCTGTGCAGAATTGCAGAAAGAAGGCCATGCAATTTCTCATGCACATTTACGTTATGTGCGGCCATTCCCGGCAAACCTGGGAGATATCATTAAGAATTTTGAACAGGTGTTGATTCCGGAAATTAATAACGGACAACTGATAAAAATAATAAGGGATATTTATATGATTGATGCCAAAGGCTATAATAAGATAATGGGGGTACCTATAACAAAAGGCGAACTGGTTGATGTTATCAGCAAGATGCTTGTGTAAGAGTTTGCCATAAATAAAAAGAGGCTGTCTCATAAGTAGGCAGCCTTTTTTTTATTTTCAAAAAAAGAGGAGTGTTTTTCCACAATCTGATTGTATAACTAAAGCAGGAGTTTTGAGCAGCGTGTTTTAGTTGATTTTGGTCTTGTTTGCATGGCAAAAGGACCCGTATTTAAACCTGTTTTCAAAG
>JANOPU010000110.1:0-4477 GCA_031422055.1 Ferruginibacter sp. | reverse complement strand
GAATATAAAAAATTACACGAACAACAACTTCGCATGTTTTGATACCTCGTCAGCTCTGCTGCGAGGTAGTTCATTTGTTGGTTAAATAAATCTCTACCAGTAGCATAAATCTGTTGCTGTATCAACACATTATTATCGGCTAATTTATCTAAGGCTCTGTATAAATGATGCAACGCAACACTGGGTAAATTTACATACTCGTTTTGTTGCTCAAAGCTTTTTAATTTGCTGCAAGGGTCTTGCAAACGCTCTATCAACATTAAAAAAACAGAAGTCGATAAATCAAACTGAAGCCTTGACTTTTTCTCTATTCAACGAAAAATATCTGCCAACCCGTAATGAGAAAAAGCCTTGCCATATACTTGCTGATAGCCATAATTGTAACGACCTAATTCTTCTAAATCGCCTTGTAGTAATGCCTTTACCTCGCCACCCCCTAACTCAAATAATTTAATACCAATACTTCGTAATTGTTCTGGAGTATAATCTTCAACCTTTCCTAATGAATACAAAACCCTACTTGTTGGCAAACCCTTGTCGTTTCTATAGCTTTCTAAAATGCGAATGTAATTGCCAGAGTTTTTTCTATCTACTTTTAAATATGCCATTAAAAGCAAAATTAACTACAAGCAATGATGTGTAACGGGTTATCCAAAAAAATCGGCTCTCTACATTTTCAAAAAAACAAAACAACAATGTAGAAATAACAAGGGTTATAGAGGAATTTTTATTTTTAGGTGTCAAACTCAAGAAGAAACGAGAAACGGGCTTTGCCTAAAACAACCCAAACAAAGTTGAATCTATCTTAGTAATGATATGCCCGAGGTCTTCTTCTCTCTCTGCAAATTTATTAGTATCAGCATCAATGATCAATAATGGGCCTTCTTTATAATTCTCGATCCAGCTATTGTACAATTCATTTAATTTTTTAAGATAGTCAAGCCTGATATTTTCTTCATATTCTCTTCCTCTTTTTTGAATTTGTCCTACAAGTGTTGGTACCGATGCTTTTAAATAAATTAAAAGGTCCGGTGGTTTCACCATTGACTTGAGCGTTTCAAAAAATTTATAATAATTGTCAAAATCTCTTTTTCCCATTAGTCCCATGTCATGCAGGTTTGGTGCAAAAATATTTGCATCTTCATAAATGGTTCTGTCCTGGATGATCGTTTCGGTACCACGCTGTATATCGAGTAACTGGTTTAAACGGCTGTTCAAAAAGAATATCTGTAAATTAAAACTCCACCTCGGCATGTCTTCATAAAAATCATTCAGGTATGGATTGTGATCAACATCTTCAAATTGCGGGATCCATTTATAATGTTTACTCAACATTTCTGTCAAGGTTGTTTTGCCTGCACCAATATTACCTGCTATTGCAATGTGTTTTGGTTTTTTTGATTTTGCCATATACCTTTTTGGGAATTTATATCAGCTACGAATGTATTGAATAATAGTTCAGCTAAGAATGTTTTTTTGTGTTTCATTAAAAATAATTTAGCCCCATGGCATCCCGTACAATTTTCATTGTTCTGCCGGCACTTTCCCTTGCTTTTTCTGCTCCTTTTTCCATGATCTCCTGCAGGTATTTTTCATTCTCCAATATATCTGTTGCTTTTTGTCTCACTGGAGCAATGAATTTGATCATGTCTTCTGCCAGTTGTTTTTTCAGATCGCCATAACGGATGGAACAATTATTAAAATCATTTTCCATTTTAGTGATAAAATCTTCACTACTTACCAGTTTCATCAACTGAAAAATATTATTGATGTGTTCGGGTTTTTCTGAATTCATTGTTTCCGGAGCACTGTCTGTCTTTGCTTTCATCACTTTTTTCCGGATCAGTTCATCGTCATCTGCGAGGTACAAAGTAGCATTTTGATTCTCACTCTTACTCATTTTTCCCGAGCCGTCCAATGCCGGTATCTTGATCAGTTCCTGGCTAAAATTAAATGCTGCAGGTTCAGGAAAGACCTCAACATACCGGTGATTGAACCTGTTTGCAAAATTTCTCGACATTTCCAGGTGTTGTTCCTGGTCTTTACCAACTGGCACATAGCTGGCACGATGTAATAAAATATCAGCAGCCTGCAATACTGGGTAAGTCAATAAACCGGCATTAACATTTTCCGGATTCAGCCTTACTTTTTCTTTGAATGTAACCGTTTTTTCAAGTTCACCTTTATATGCCAGCATATTCAGGTACAGGTATAATTCTGACGTTTCATAAACATGACTCTGACAAAATAAGGTAGCTTTATCCGGGTCAAGCCCACACGCAATATTTTCAGCAAGAACCCTGTGTACGTTAGATTTTAGTTCTTTTGTATCGGGATGGGTAGTAAGAGAGTGCAGGTCTGCCACCATGAAATAGCATTCAAATTCTTCCTGCAGTTTTACATAATTGCGAATGGCGCCAAAATAATTCCCCAGGTGTAAAAAACCTGTAGGGCGAATGCCGCTCATGACAATGTTTTTCGGTAGGGTCGTTTTTTCGTTTTGTGCTGTTTCTGGCTGTTGACTCATTTCATTGAAATATAAAGAGAGCGAAGATAATGAAACTCACAGCCTATATGATATCCGGAGATTTTAATTTGTTATCCGCTTATATAAATTCATGGCTAAGGCTGATTTGAATCCGTTATTTTTGTTTTATGGGAATTAATGACGAATTAGTAGATAAACTGGCCTTGCTTTCCAGGCTTCAATTCAATGAAGCAGAAAAGGGATCTATTAAACATGATCTGGAAAAAATGATTCACTTTGTAGATAAATTAAACGAACTGGATACTACTGGTATAGAACCATTGATGCATATCAGCAGTAATGTAAATATGTTACGGGATGATGAGGTTATTCAGGGTTGCAACAGGGAAGAGGCTCTATTGAATTCACCAGTAATAGATGAGCATTTTTTTAAAGTACCTAAGGTAATTATTAAATAGTTTAAAATGGTTTAGAAGTTTAGGAGTTTAGAAGGTTTAGCGCCTTTAGCTAGATGCATAGTAAACGAATAAACTAAAAAACAAGCAAAACGGTAAACAAATAAACAAGTAAATCAAATGCAGGGAATCATCCATTTAGAGAATATCAGAAAGAGTTATTATTTGGGAAAGCACGAGCTTCCTGTACTGAAAGGGATTTCGCTTGACATACTAAAAAATGACTATGTAGCATTGATGGGGCCGAGTGGTTCCGGAAAATCAACTTTAATGAATATCTTAGGCTGCCTCGATTCTCCAACGGGCGGGCAATACATTTTAAATGGTAAAGATGTGAGCCGCATGCCCGATGATGATCTGGCAGCAGTTAGAAATAAAGAAATAGGATTTGTGTTTCAACAATTTAATTTACTTCCCCGTTTAACTGCTGCAGAAAATGTTGCTTTACCGTTGATATATAGTGGAGTAAGTAAAAAAGAACGCTTAGAAAGGGCAGAAGCGGTGCTTTCAAAAGTTAAACTAGACGACAGGATGCACCATAAGCCAAATGAACTAAGTGGAGGACAGTGTCAACGTGTTGCTATTGCACGGGCATTGATAAATGACCCTGCCATTATTCTGGCAGATGAGCCAACGGGTAACCTGGATTCAATAACTTCTCATGAGATCATGGATATACTTGGAAAAATACATGCAGATGGGAATACGGTGATACTTGTTACACATGAAGAAGATATCTCTCATTTTGCACGACGTATTATTCGTTTAAAAGACGGAATGATAGAAACAGATAAAATAAATGATCACCCAACCATCATTGAACATCTGGCAGTCTGAACTATTTTAATTTTTTATTGTTAGTTTTCGAATTCAGATTCACACAAAATTTTCTATGGCATTTAAAATATATACAAAGACAGGCGACCTGGGTAAAACCAGTCTTATTGGCGGTACAAAAGTTTCAAAAAGTCATTTGCGAATAGAAAGTTATGGTACTGTAGATGAGTTAAATTCTTATATCGGCCTGGTGAATGACCTGCTTTCAGATGTGCATTCAAAAAATATTTTAAAAGAGATACAAGACAGATTATTTACCATCGGATCTTCACTGGCTTGTGACCCGGAAAAAGAACCTTTGATGAAAATTCCAGATCTCAAAGAATCAGATATTTTGTTATTGGAAAACGACATCGATCAAATGAATGAAGTATTGCCTGAAATGAGATCATTTATTCTCCCAGGTGGTCATGTAGCAGTTTCAACGATACATATAGCACGTTGTATTTGCCGGCGCGCAGAAAGGATTTGTGTGCTTTTGCAGGAAGAAAGCTTGTTTGTTGATCCTTTGGTTATTAAATACATGAATCGCCTGAGCGATTATCTATTTGTATTATCCAGGTATACCGGTCATTTGATGCAGGTAAATGAAATTCCCTGGAAACCGAGGTTGCAGAAATGATTTTTCCTATTCTTTTATTCCGTAATTGAAGATTCAAATTCATTTTGAAGGCAAGTTGATTTTGTATATTTTTGC
>JANOPU010000109.1:0-10223 GCA_031422055.1 Ferruginibacter sp. | reverse complement strand
AAATTGCCGCAAATTCACAGATTTAATTCAATCAAAAAAATCTAATCTGCGAATCTGCGGCAATAAATATATCATTCACCCCGCAGCAAAGCTGTGAGGAATTCTTTTTATTAAAAAAGAAAATGATTCAAGCAGATACAGAATAAATATTATTTCTTTTGCCCCCTGGTAATTGGCTTACCATACTTCTTCATCATCCTGTCTTTTTTTCTTACAACAAAATTCACTTTACTGTTCTTTGCTGATTTTTCATGAAACGCAGGCCCGGCATCTTCCTTTTTAGGCAACTTAAGCTCAATGGTTTTCATATATACCTTGGGTTTCTCATCTTCAGTCAAAATATCTGATATAATAAGATTTACAGGTAAAGAGGCAATAGGAATACTGTATTTCATCAGGGCTTCGATTGCAACCTGTAATGGCTTTTCTTTTTCAGTAATAAATGTAATGGCGACCCCTTTTTTATCTGCCCTACCGGTTCTGCCTATCCGATGAATATAATTTTCAGGTTCTTCCGGTACATCAAAATTGATCACATGAGTAACTTCTGCAACATCAATACCTCTTGCCACAATATCCGTTGCAATGATGAAGCGGTAATTGCCTTCTTTAAATTGTTTTACAGTATTAAACCGGTGATGTTGCTCCTTATTGGAATGAATTACCCCGGCTGTACCGGGAAATTTTGTTTCCAGTTGTTCATAAAACTGATCTGCCATTTTTTTGGTTGACGCAAAAACCAATACTTTGGTCATGGTTTCATCTTCCGTTAACAATAATTCGAGCAAATTTACTTTTGTATAAAAATTAGGCACTTCATAAGCTAACTGATCAATATTTTCAAGTGGGGTTCCTGTAGGTGCCGCTTCAACTTTTAACGGATCATTAAAATACATTTTCATGAGCGCTTCTACATCTTCTGTTATCGTTGCGGAAAACATCAGGTTCTGTCTTTTTGGAGGTAAAAGATCCAGGATGTTTTTTAACTGGGTACGAAATCCCAGGTTAAGCATTTCATCAACCTCATCGATCACCAGTTTTTTTATCATCTTTGTTTTAAAGGCACCATTCATTGCCAGGTCAAATAATCTTCCGGGGGTTGCTACCAGTATATCTACACCCTTTTCAATTTCAGCTTTTTGCGTATTTATATTTACTCCACCATAAACACCTACTGTTATCACACTCATATAAGCAGTTAACAATTTTGCCGTTTCTACAACCTGTGCAACCAATTCTCTTGTTGGAACAACGATAAGTATCTGAGGAGATTTATCCTTATTAAATTTCCACTGCCTCAAACAGGGAAGTAAGTAAGCAAGTGTTTTTCCGGTACCCGTTTGTGCTATTCCACAAAGATCCCTTCCCGACATCACAACGGGGAAAACCTTATGCTGAATGGTTGTTGGATGAATATACCCAAGATCATCAAGTGCAGATAGTAATGGACGGTTTAAATTAAGATCGTCAAAGGTCATAAGTATAATAATAAGCTGTAAAGGTAGTTTTTAAATTTTGGGGTGAATTTCAAATTGTTACATCTCGCTGTGGTCGGTGAAGACACCGGCCACGGCAGTGAAGACACCGGCCACGGCATCCCATCCGGGATATAACTTTATGAAATATAAAAAGAAACAAGTAAATTACTAAAAATTAAAAATCATGGAAGATAAATCATACCTCGGTACAGATACAGATCCGGTAACGCCGCCTACAAGCGATGAAAAGACATTGGCTTTACTTTCGCATGTACTTACTTTTGTTTCAAGTTTCCTTGCGCCTCTGATCATTTATCTTATAAAGAAAGATGAGTCTGCATTTGTCAGTCATCATGCAAAGGAATCCCTGAATTTCCAGATAACAGTTTTCCTCATAAGCATCGTGCTGTTTGTTACGATCATAGGTATCCTGTTATTATGGCTTGTTGGTTTACTGGCTTTGATACTTGTCATTGTAGCAACTATAAAAGCTAATGAAGGGAAATTATATAGATACCCTTTCAGCATCAGGTTGATAAAATAAAGTTTCAGTCAATATTTTAATGAATGACCCCGCAGCAAGCTGCGAGGTATCTAAAAACAAAAAACAAATTGCCACAGACCTATCTGCCGATAGGCAGGTTCACAGATTTAATAGAATCAAAAAATCTAATCTGCGAATCTGTGGCAATAAATATTTCATTCCCCCCGCAGCTGAGCTGCGAGGAATTCTTTAGATTAAACAATTCATAAACATGGGTAGTGATTAAATTAATTTCGTGACAATTATTTTGTTTCTTACAATGGTATGTTGCCATGTTTCTTCCTGGGTCTTTTAGATACTTTGTTTTCCAGCATGGCAAATGCTTTTATCAGTTTTGTCCTGGTATGTTTTGGTTCTATCACCTCATCAATAAAACCTCTTTCAGCAGCAAGGTATGGAGTAGCAAATTTTTCAGCATACTCCAGTTCTTTCTCTAATAATTTTTTAGCCGGGTCTGTTGCTTCTGATATTTCTTTTTTAAATATAATTTCACTGGCACCCTTTGCACCCATAACCGCAATCTCTGCTGTAGGCCATGCATAGTTCATATCTGCACCAATATGTTTTGAATTCATAACATCATAGGCACCACCATAAGCTTTCCGGGTAATTACCGTAACACGTGGCACTGTTGCCTCGCTTAACGCATACAATAATTTTGCACCGTTTGTTATGATCCCATTCCATTCCTGGTCTGTGCCTGGCAAAAATCCGGGTACATCTACCAATACCAATAAAGGAATATTAAAACAATCGCAAAAACGGGTGAACCTTGCACCCTTTTTAGAACTATCAATATCTAAAACACCGGCCATACTCAAAGGTTGATTGGCAACAATACCAATACTCCTTCCTGCCAATCTTGCAAAACCAACAACAATATTTTCGGCATAATTCTTATGAACTTCAAAAAAAGACTCCCTATCACAAATGCCATCAATAACAGAACGTATATCGTAAGGCTGGTTTGTACTTTCCGGTAAAATATTTTCCAGGATATCTCTTGTTTCATCTACCAAAGTATACGCCAATTTTGGAACAACATCCTCACAGTTTTGAGGCATATAACTCAATAATTTTTTTACCTGTTCAATACATTCCATATCATTCTCTGAAGTAAAATGAGTTACACCTGATTTTGTTGAATGCGTAGAAGCCCCACCGAGTTCTTCAGAACTGACTTCTTCATTGGTAACAGTCTTAACAACATTCGGCCCGGTAACAAACATATAACTTGTGTTCTCCACCATCAGTGTAAAATCAGTTATCGCCGGAGAATAAACTGCTCCGCCTGCACATGGGCCCATGATAGCAGATATTTGAGGAACAACACCCGAAGCCAAAACATTTCGATAAAAAATATCGGCATAACCGCCCAATGATCTCACCCCTTCCTGGATCCTGGCTCCACCGGAATCGTTCAAACCGATCATGGGCGCCCCACCCTTCATAGCCAGGTCCATGATCTTACAGATCTTTTCTGCATGCGTTTCTGATAAAGCGCCGCCAAAGACAGTGAAATCCTGAGCAAATACATACACAAGCCTGCCATTAACCGTTCCATAACCTGTTATCACACCATCGCCATAAAACTGCTGGTCTTCCATTCCAAAATCTTTGGTACGATGCAATACCAATGAACCGATCTCTTCAAAAGATCCGGGATCCATTAATAATGTAACGCGTTCTCTGGCTGTAAGTTTTCCTTTTTTATGCTGGGTATCATTTCTTACCTGACCACCACCTAACTTACCCGCTTCAATTTTTTCTCTAAGCAATTCAACTTTCGATTTCATTCTGAAATTTTTGATATTTTTTTAATTCAACCAAGCCCGAGGTTACATTCTTTTTTGAAATTTTATTTCATCATGCCAACCTTCTTTTCCAACTGGTGGTTTTATGTTCAACAGGATTGACAATATCCTGTATATCCATCCAGTGTTTTAATGCCACCAAAGCAGCAATTTCAGCATTGGCTTTTTGTTTCTCCCTGATCAATTCCGGAGTGTAAAAGTCTTTTACAAAATGAGTATCAAAATGACCACTCAGAAAAGCCTCATGTTCAAAAACGAAAGTTCCAAATGGCAAAGTAGTTGCCACGCCTTCGATCTTATATTCTTTAATGGCCTGTTTCATTTTTTGAATGGCCTCTGTCCTATCCTTACCATGGGTGACCAATTTAGAGATCATAGGATCATAATAAATGGGTATGGCCATCCTTTCTTCATAACCATCATCAACCCTTACACCTTCACCATGTGGTTTTATATAAGTAGTAAGCGTACCAATAGACGGAAGAAAATTATTTAACGGATCTTCGGCGTAAACCCTTAATTCCACTGCATGTCCATTTATAGTAAGATCATCCTGTGCGAAACTTAATTTTTCACCCCTGGCAATTTTTATTTGTTCTTCCACCAGGTCGATACCTGTTACCATTTCAGTAACGGGATGCTCTACCTGCAGGCGTGTATTCATTTCAAGAAAATAAAAATTTAATTTATCGTCCATCAAAAATTCAACGGTGCCGGTGCTGACATAGTTACATGACTTTGCTACCATTACTGCGGCATCACCCATTTTTTTCCGCAATTCAGGAGTTAAGACTGCAGAAGGTGATTCTTCCACAACTTTCTGGTGGCGCCTTTGAATGCTGCATTCTCTTTCAAACAGATGCACCACATTTCCATGTTTATCTGCCAATACCTGAATCTCCACATGACGCGGAGACTTAACATACTTTTCTATAAATACGGATCCGTCACCAAATGAAGCCCGGGCTTCACTGACAGCTCTTTCCATTTGTTCTTCGAAATCAGATTCCTTTTCCACAATACGCATTCCCTTACCGCCACCACCTGCAGAAGCTTTGATCAGAATCGGGTAACCTACCTGTTTTGCTGTTGCTTTTGCGATCGTAATATCTTCAATAGCTTTATCAATCCCCGGAACCATAGGGATATTGTATTTTTTTACACAATCTTTAGCAGCAAGTTTTGAACCCATCACACGCATAGCTTCGGGTCCCGGCCCAATAAAAGTAATGCCGGCATCTTCAACTTTTTGCGCAAAATCTGCATTCTCACTGAGAAAACCATATCCCGGATGAATACCATCTACGCCCAGTTGTTTACAAAAAGAAATGATCTTATCTCCATTCAGATATGATTCAGCAGAGGAAGCTGCACCCAGACAAACTGCTTCATCAGCATATACCACATGTGGTGAGTTTCTGTCAGCATCTGAATAAACTGCTACAGATTGAATACCCATTTTACGAATAGACCGCATGATTCGTAAGGCAATCTCTCCCCGATTGGCTACTAATATTTTTTTCATTCTTTCTAATTTGTTCTTTTAAAAAATTCTGCTATTTCTGTATTTCTTCGGGTCATTCCAGTTCAACTAATAGCTGGCCTTTTTCAACTGCTTGTCCCGCTTTAACTGCCACCCGTTTAATTTTTGCTGCAGTATGGATCATGATGCTGTTTTCCATTTTCATTGCAACCAATATTAATATTTTTTGACCTTCTATAACTTCCTGCCCTTCAGAAACAGCTACTTCAAGTACAAGCCCCGGCATGGGTGCTTTAACTTCTTTAATTTGCTTGTTTGAAATTGATCCAAAACCCATTTTTTCAAGCATCTGGTCTAGTTCCTCTTTTATCTCCACTTCAAATATTTCTCCTTCAATCTCTATGGTTGCTTTCTTTGCAAGTATATCAGTCCCGATCAACTTTGCATTAACTGAACGATGATCATTTATAACATGGTATTCATTTGCTGATCTTTTAACCAGGTCAGTTTTATCTATTGTCTCTTTATTAAAAATGAATTCAAATTCATTTACTTTTACTTTATATGTCATCATTTTATCTGCCATAAGTTGTTAATTTTCTAATTTGAAAACCGATATTTACGAAGGTATAAAAATACAATAAATTACAGTTGATACTTTGCACATACCAAATCATTATATTTCAAATCTGCTTAATAAATTCTGTACAGCGAATTACGATGATATGATATCGAACACTATTATATATACATACATGAATATGATCCGTACTATCTTTTAAATTAAATGTAGCCACGTATTGTATCCATTCAAAATAAATTCAAAAATAGTATTACATGAAATCAGATTATGAAATTGCTCAGGAAAACAATATGCAGTTAATTACAAACATAGCTGCTGATATGGGAATTCCTTCCGATCTATTGGTACCATATGGTTATTATAAGGCTAAAATAAATATCAACAGGTTTGATGAAGAAAAGATCGCTGCATCCAAACTTATTCTGGTAACTGCCATCACGCCGACAAAAGCCGGAATTGGTAAGACAACCACATCTGTTGGCTTGGCAGATGGCTTAAAAAAATTAGGAAAGAAAACAGTACTTGCACTTCGGGAACCTTCATTGGGTCCCTGTTTTGGAATGAAAGGCGGCGCAGCTGGCGGTGGTTGTATTAAACCGACACCATTTTGATTCTGAAGATGAGATTGCATTTATGAGAAATTGGTGTGCAGAAAAGCAGGTTGTTTTTGCGGTTAATAATGGTTTTAGCAAAGGCGGAGATGGGGCAGTTGAAATGGCACAGGCTGTTGTAGATATTTGTAAAGCCCCTTCAGCTCCACTGCATTTCACATATGATCTGTCGGATGATATAGAAACAAAGATTCGGAAAATTGTAACCAAAATTTATGGTGGTAAAGATGTGGTATTCTACAAAAAAGCCCAGGATATGATCAAGAAAATAAAAAAACTGGGATTGGAGTATCTGCCGGTATGTATGGCAAAAACACAATATTCTTTTACCGATGATCCAACTATAAGTGGTTTAGATGGCAACTTTAACATTGATGTTGAAGATATTATAATCAACCGTGGAGCAGGTTTTATTGTTGCAGTTTGTGGAGAAATTATGCGAATGCCGGGCTTGCCAAAAGTACCACAGGCAAATTTCATAGATGTAGTAAATGGAAAAATTGTGGGAGTTAGCTGATAAATAATCGGAGGATATTTTTATTTTACCAAGATTACTCCAACACTTCATATACATTCACCTCATTTACTTTATGTTTTATATGAAACAGGCCAACATTTTTACAGGTAAAGGATTGTTTTACTTTATCAAAACATATTTCATTTATTAAAATTTGGCCTTTTGCAGCAATGGATAGTAATCGTTGTGCAGTATTAACCACATCTCCTATTACAGTATAATCAAGCCGGCGAAGTTTTGCAGATCCAATATTACCACAAATCATTTCGCCACTGTTTATTCCTGCTGAAACATGTGGTGAAAAATTACTTTTATCTGAACGGCCGGGGATTTTTTCAATTTGCTTACGTATAGCAAGACATGCTTCAATAGTCCTGTCTAAATGGTGGTTTCCTTTAAATACTGCAAGAATGGCATCGCCTATGAATTTATCTATATACCCGCCTTGTTCAATTATTTCCTTTACAATGATGTCGAAATAACTATTCAATAACTTAACTACAAAATCAGGCGATTCATTTTCGCTGATTGCAGTAAATCCGCAAATATCAATAAATGCAACGGTCGCTTCAATCGTTTCATTTTTAAGCAAAGCAGATTCAAATTCCCTGTTTCCCATAAATTTCAACACATTCCCATCAACATACATTTTCAGAATATCATTTTCTTTAACTGCTTGTAGCATTTTTTTTATTTGTGCTACATATTGTATGGTCTTTTCAATTGTTAACTGGAGATCTGTAAAGTCAACAGGTTTGCAAATAAAATCAAATGCGCCCCTGTTCATAGCAACCCGTATATTTTCCATATCGCCATAAGCAGAAACCATGATTGATTTTACCATCGGACCAAATTCAGGTAACTTACTTAACAAAGTAAGCCCGTCCATTTCAGGCATATTAATATCACAAAGTATTATATCAACATCCGGATTTTCTTTCAATTTATTAATGGCATCATTTCCGTTTAAGGCAAAAATAAATTCATACTTTTCTTCCCGGATAAATGTTCTGAACTTTTGTTTGATCAATAATTCCATATCCATTTCATCATCCACTGCCAATATCTTTATCATTTACCGATGTTGTTTAATTTTTCCTTTAATAACAAAAAGTCAATTGGCTTTGTCAGGAAACCATCCGCACCCAATTTCATGGCAAGATTATAATTTTCATCAACGCCATAAGCGGTGATCATCATTACTACCGAAGGTGCTAATTCTGTTTTATGTTTGATAATATCCAATAATTCCAATCCGTTCATTCCGGGCATGCTAATATCGGAAAATATCAAAATAGCTTCATTTTCATTTTTATCCAGGTATTTAAGCGCCTCTTCCCCGGATAATGCAAATGCAAATTCAATGGAATTTTCCTTAATTTCTTTTCTGAATTTCTGTTCAAAAAGATTCTTCATATCCATTTCATCATCAACAACTAAAACTTTCATAAAAAATATTTATTTGTATTATCTAATTGTATTTTTCAAAAGTAAATACGTTACCTGTAGGATGAACCTATCCAGACAAATCTTTATTTTTAATGAAATTACAGTTCTTTTTCAAATGCAATTCTTTCCGAAGGTTTTTTATACTGTGTTTCAATAAAAATCACTTTTTACTTCTTTTTACAAACTGAATCATATTATAAAAAGCCTGCATAAATAGGTTATTAGAATTCCTGTTTTTCTATCAACAGTAGGAAAGGAATATTTTAATTATACCTATTGGCATAACTTAAACCACAACTTACTCCCTATTAAATACAATTCAGGTATTAAAAATATAGAGTTGGTCAATCTTCTTTATCCTCTGCTGTTTATTCATGTTGGTATTGCTTACAAACAAAAAATATTAACATGAAATCAATTACATTCAAATTCAAACAACTGGCAAAATACTTCAGTGTTATTTTGCTTATGACAATCTTTGTTACTTCATGTAGCAAAGTAGATTCAAATGTTCAAAACCAGGAAATAGCCGGCAATGAAGTTGCTGCTCTAAGTACTGCACGTTCCCTGGAGCAAACTGCACCGGCTGAAGCAGCCAAAGAAGTTGAAGAACTGCAACTAAACAGTCTTTTAGATTTTAGCCGCGGCGGAAATCGTAATATTGTTGAAATAGCTGTTTCCAATCCAAATTTTAGTTCATTAGTGGCTGCAGTTGTAAAAACTGGTCTGGCAGAAGCACTATCGGATGAATCTGCGCATCTTACTGTATTTGCACCAACAAATGCTTCATTCAGTCAATTGCCTGCACCTTTCAACAATGCAGCGAATATATCAGGTATAACTGATGTTGCTCAGATTGATTTTTTAAGGAATGTGTTATTATATCATGTACTTGGTGCAGAAGTATTTAGCAATCAGGTAGCTACAGGAAGAAGTAATGCTGAGACCATCAAGCCAGCTGGAACAAGTAATGACAATACAATTTATCTTTCAAAAACTTTTGGTTTAATACGTGTTAATGGTCGATCAACCGTAATTCAAGCAAATATTAATGCAAATAATGGTGTGATACATGTGATCAATAAAGTACTACTTTTCCCAACAAGCAATATTGCCCAGATTGCTATTGCTGACCCAACAAATTTTTCTTCACTGGTAGCTGCCCTGGTTAAAACTAACCTTGCTGCTGTATTTTTAGGTGAAGGAAATTTTACTGTTTTTGCGCCAACAAATGCTGCATTTGCAAAACTACCGGCTCCATTCAACAATGCAGTAAATATTGGAAATATAACCAGCCAAGCTGAAATTGATGCTTTAGCCAATATACTTAAATATCATGTAACAGGAAGCCGTTATTTTAACTGGGATCTTGGAATTCTTTCGAAAATTGAAACGCTGGCTAGTCCTGCATCAAATAAACTTACCACTATTCTTGGTTTCAATACAGGTTGGGTTAAAGGAAAAGGGAATAATAATTTCTCTCAAATAAATCCGGGCGATATTCTGGCAACTAATGGAGTAATTCAGGTTGTTGGTGATGTACTAATTCCTTGATTTAATAGTATATAAGTCTAAAAAAATATAATCCATAATTAAAAAACCAGTAACTATTCAGTTCCAAAAGTAGCGATTAAATGTAAAGCGTTTAAAACGTTATTTCCATTTTTGATAGTGGTATCAATAACAGACCTAAGTACTGCAAATATATTTGCATTTTGAATTGTTTTAAATTGACCTGATATTT
>JANOPU010000108.1:0-2076 GCA_031422055.1 Ferruginibacter sp. | reverse complement strand
ACACTCTTTCCCTACACCACTCTCTTCCGATTTATTAAAAAACCGGAAAGAAATCATTGGACAAATTCCACGCTTATTAGTGGGTGGTGTAAAATCTTTTGTAGGACATATTCCCGTTGGCAATACTGGTTGAGCAAATGTACCACCGCTTAAACCAATGGAAATACCGGAAGATCTGGCGGTAATTATTAGAAATACTAAACAGAATTAGTATATAAATTATTATGATAAAACAGTACTTCCAATTCATCTGCAGATGCAGTATTAACGGCTATTTACTAAATAACTTAATTTGCATTTAATTTATAAACTTTTAAATAATAAAAATCATGTATAAAAAAATGTTCATTGCATTAATGATCTTTGCATTTTTCAATAATAGTTCATTTGCGCAAAATGAAAAACAAGTACAGGATACTACCATTACCATTAAAGTAAAAGGTGTTACCTGTAACAATGATCTGAAAACTCTGTCAATAAATGTGAAGGAATTACAAGGGGTAAGAGAATGTAAGCCCGGAAAGGCAGGATCGGTTTCTGTGTTCAAGATCACTTACAACCCTGCTCTTGTTGGCACATCTGAAATATACAAAGCCATCGAAAATACAGGTGGTTGTAGTGACCCCAATGAAAAGCCATATAAAGTAAAAACAAATTAATGTTCAGGTGTATTATTTATTTAACCTTGCTGTTGCCGCTAGGAAGTGTAGCACAAACCGTTTCAGGAAGGGTTGTAAATTCAAATAACCATCCACTTCCGGGTGCCTCCATCATTTGGCTTAATAATAAAAGTGGAGTTACTATAAATGAAGATGGCAGCTTCTCTTTTAACAGGTCCGTAACTAATAACATACTGGTGGCCAGCCACAACGGTTATTCAAAAGATACGATCGATGTAAGCAATTTGGATACTGTTGTATTTGTGCTGAAAGAAATAAATAAGCTGCAGGAAGTAATAGTGATCTCTGAAAAAAATGGAACCATACAGTCAAATTTAAGTATCATCAAAACAGAAGTACTTACTTCAGTAGAGCTGAAAAAAGCTGCCTGTTGCGACTTAGCTGGTTGTTTTGAAACACAGTCATCGGTTCAACCACAGACCACCAATATTATTACTAATGCGAAAGAATTACGAATTCTTGGTTTGTCGGGAGTGTACAACCAGGTATTGATCGATGGATTTCCGATGATCCAGGGACTCACTTTTACTTATGGCATCAGTGGTATTCCCGGAACATTAGTTGATAATATTTATATATCTAAAGGTGCTAACAGTGTACTGCAGGGGCACGAGAGTATCAGCGGGCAAATAAATGTAGAAACAAAAAAACCTAATGCATCCGAAAAATTATTTGCCAATGTTTACATCAATAGTTTTTTTGAAAAACACCTCAATCTCGCCACTAATTTTAAAACCGGTAAATGGCATAGCTTACTTGCTTTTCACACCGTTCAGCCTGCTAATAAAACAGACAAGGACCATGATAATTTTCTAGATCTGCCATTGCTTACACGATATATGGTAATGAACAAATGGAAGATCGGTAAAGAAAAAGATTGGGGCTGGAGCAGCGAAATAGCGCTACGTTTTTTGAATGAAAACCGAACAGGTGGCCAAACGTTTTACAAACCAGTTGAACATAAAGGCAGTAGCACTATTTATGGCAATACAGTATCACTTAACCAACCCGAAATGTGGTCCAAGACAAGTTACCGGTTTAATGACATACATCGGGCTACATTTTATGTATCGGGTTTTCACCAGGATCAGCGATCCTATTTTGGTTCTTTATATTATAAAGCAAAACAAAGCAATGTATTTATTAACCTGCAATATGAACTAACTAAAACGGCAAATCATTCACTAAAAACCGGCATTAGTTTTAAAAGCCTGAACCTTGAAGAAGATATTGCGTTTACGGATAATATTATTAACAGGAACTATGACGGAAAATACCTTCGTAAGGAAAAAATATCAGGCTTATTTGCAGAAAACACTCTTAGTTTTTTAAAAGGAAAACTTACCTGGATAGCCGGGATCAGGGCCGATAATCACAACCAGTTTGGCTGGTACTT
>JANOPU010000107.1:0-13055 GCA_031422055.1 Ferruginibacter sp. | reverse complement strand
TTATGATCCAGGTAATACACAACAACTTTATTAAATTATCCTTACCTTTTAATATGGAAATGCTGTTTGATAACATATAAATGATCAGTAAAGCAGATTAACTACCACCAACTTTTTTATTGATATTATTTAATTGTCATTACATTTTTTCGCAGGCCTAAAACAATCACTCTTTCATATGAACAGGAATTAATTTCATTGTTAATATGAATCAGCTTGTTATAATTTCCTGTATGTTTTACATATTCTTCAATGACAGGTCTTTTAAGATATTATCTCCATCTAACCTATTGGGTAAATCAAAATTACGTTTAAATATAATCATTGGCCTGATGATTTTATAAGATATATATCTTGTGTAATCTTATTAAACCCCTGCCGGGGTTTAGGTAATTGATAGCTTATTTTTTTCCAGAAGTTTCACTCCTGGTTACTTAAGTATTCAAGCCCTTCGGGCTTTTAAAGACAACCATTTAATTGCCCGATGTAACGTCTATCAAAACAACCCATGTTAATTTTTTTCTACTCTTTCAATTTCATTGTTGTCCGCTAAACAATTGAACCCTTACCAGGCCTAAATAACCTCACTCCTGCTCTTCTTCAAAGGAGAGGAAATAAAACCCTTTACCACAAACGGTTTTAAAAAGCTTATAGAAAAATAAATGAAAATAATGATTCAAAATAACTTTCATTACCCGTTTATTTTAGATTTTACTATCCGTCCTATTTATTTTTTACTGCCAATTCATATTAACTTTTACTATCTATTCAATAAAATCTTTACTTCTAATTTATCTTAAATTTCACTATTAACTTAATATAAATAAATATTACTCCTACTGAATAAAATTAAGTCCCAGTTTTTTTGCTTTCAGGTAATTTCTTTTAGGTTTGAAGATATAAAACCCGAAGGGCTTTAATATTAATAACCACAGGTGAATCCTGTGGTTATTAATAAGGATAAATCACAACCCCCATGGGGTTGAATATAACATCTTGTATTTGTATTACATTAAAAAGTACAATCAGGAACCAATGTAAACGAACTATTATAAAAAGCATATTTCAAAATAAAAAAACATTTCATGAGTTCATACCGCCAGATATTTTACCAACTTGTTTTTGGCACAAAAAACCGCCAACCTACCATTGCCAGAACTTATGATGAAGAATTATACAAGTACATTGCCGGTATCATAAAAAATAAGCATTGTAAACTGTATCGAATCAATGGAATTGAAGATCATATCCATATAATGTCTGATCTACACCCTACTGTTTGCCTGAGCGATTATGTAAAAGATATCAAAGTAGCCAGCAATATCTGGATGAAAGATAGTGGTAAGTTCCCTGCATTTGAAGGGTGGCAGGATGGATATGGCGCATTCACTTATTCAATCAGGGAAAAAGACAAGATTATAAACTATATAAAAAATCAAAAAGAACATCATAGATCTGAAATTTTTTATGATGAATACAAACGGTTGCTGGTTCAAAATGGAATTGAGTTCAATGAAAAATACCTGTTGTAAAATCACATTAAACCCCTGCCGGGGTAAGATGTCCGAACGTTTTATAAACCCATGGTTTCACTGTGGGTTATAAAACTTCAAGCCCGTTGGGCTTGACTGACGGCAGGGTGAAATCTTAAAGGTTGCAATGCATTTTTTTATGTTGAAGCTTGTTGGGCTTTATTGGTTGAAGCAGTTATAAAACAATAACCTGCAGCGTTTTTTTATTCATTCCATTTGAAGAGATACGCAAAAGATAGGTACCTGAAGCAATCCCTGAAAGAGGTATATTTATAAACAGATCGTTCTGTCCCAGTTCTACTGAAGTGTTATAAACCTGTTGCCCCATTTTATTGATGAGCCTGATAGCGTATATACCAGCGGGTTGATTGAAAAATTTCAATTGCATGGTTTTTGACACAACAGGATTGGGAAAGACACTGATCGCAGCTGTTTCAGATGAAGGACTGAATTTACCCGTGGCTTCTCCGGGGTAGATCATTCCGGTGGTAGTTATATCTTTTTGTGGAGCTGATCTCTCATGTTGTTTCTTTTGAAGGAAAACCAATCGGAAACGATCAGGCAAAGCAGATGCATGATTATTATCAACCGTAAACTGCAGCCTGGCAGTATCGCTGAGGCTTACCTGCGTAACGGAATGCAGGTAATTATCTTCCAGCCAGGCGATGAGTCCGGGTTCCTGCAGTCTAACAGGGATAAATTCCAGTTCATATAGCTGAATACGCATCTGGCCAAGATGGTAAAATACAGTATCTCTTTTTACAATCGAGCTTCTGCGTTCTACAGACAACTCCTTTCCATCCCTTGAAAGACCCAGGTTTTCCCCCATATTATCGATCTTGATGCCATCTTTACTATCAACTGAATTGGAAAAGCTTCTGTGATACTGAATCAAGTTCCCATCCAGCAAAATCCGGTCAAATCTTCTAATAACGTTCAGGTTTGTACGTAGTTGACTGCCGTTATCAAACGGCACCCTGTTTACATCATTACTTCCACTTACTTTACAATTCTCTGTAAATGGCAATGTACCTGCTGCAAGCGATGCATGAACGAAAAATGCCTGGCCGGATTCTATCAACCTGTTTGAACCACTATAACTTCCGCCACCGGGCGTTACATCAAAAACGCCGGTTCCGTTATTCCAGGAAAAGGTTTGGAAACCACCCAGGCCCCAGGCACTGTTGGCACCAATTGTGGTAAGTTTTGGATCCCATAAATAAAAGAAATCAGTCTGAACCCCTCCTGTTGGAATCAGTAACCGGTAATTTATAGCTGAAGCATATGGATTTCCTACGGATTCAAAACCCGGAGCAGTGATGTTTATCGTGACAGGAGGAACCGCAGGAGTATGCAAGTTTCCTTTTGTACGCATAACCGTAGCTGTTGGTGCTGCACCTGTTGTAATAACACTACGGTCGCCCCTGATAAAAACCATGTATCCTTTAAGATTTGAAATAGCCGTATCAGTGCGGTTTATTCCGTTGTAGCCACCACCGGTTTTATACGTTTTAATAGAAGGGCCTGCTGCAGTGTATGCATCAAAACCCGGTGTAGGTTGGCTGGCAGCTCCTGCTTTATTACTGGTAAGCATGGTGCCAAAACCCGGAACAGGGTTTCCATTTGCAGTAGCAGCACCCTCCTGCCAGGCCTGTTTTAGTGTTTGTGTACTGGTGGCGGTTATTGGTGTTGATAAGAATTGCCATGCCTTTGAATGCAGGGGTATATATCTTTCGATGGTTACTTCTCCAACGATAATATTTGTTCCAAGCATTTGTCCAAGCCAGGCTGTTTCCATTGCGGTTGATTTAAAAGTAAGAAAACTACCGGTTGCCAATCTTCTGCCTCCGGTACCAAAAGTAAGTGAACGGTAAATATCGAGTGTGCCCCCAAGCGTTACTCCGTTAACTGCTTCTGTATTACTAATGATCAGATTCTTTAAATTATTCGTTTGAAAAAGTCCTGCAGGAATTGTTTGTGCTGCACTACCCTTCATCTCCAGGGTACCATTTGATCCGTTGATCGTTCCACCGGTGCGGGTAATAGTTCCGTAAACCTCTAATGTAGCAGTATTCAATGTAAGTAAAGGTGGAGTGCCCGGAGCAGATAAACTTAAATTTCTGATTGCCTGTGTTGTAATGATAGCAGGCATAAATGTATATCCTCCTGTAATGAAAACATCCGTTGTTAAATCTGGAACATAGTTGGCTTCCCAGTTAGCAGGCACGGTCCAGTCAGTAGATATTTTGCCTACCCATGAACCATAGTTCGGTTCAACCCACTCATCAGCGCCCAGGTCGGGTGTAAGACCATTACGGGTTTGAACATCAAAATCATCTGTATAACCTGTAACAGGGTTACCCCTATTTTCAAGGTTTGTGATATTAGCCGCATTGGAAACATTTATATGATAATCTGTTGCACTTGTATAAACCGGAAGATAACTTATTGCATTGAGGTTTTGCCCAAAGCCTGCCTGTATGTTTGCCAAAACAGCTCTGTTGGTTGCCCCGATATATCCCAGATTAGCAGCAGCAGAATAATAATCATTGTAGTTAATGGAATTAAAAACAGTGCTTGCAGCTTCAGATTGTATAGCATAACGTTGACCAGTATTTGATTGTACATTTGAAAAAATATTATTTTCCAAATGTATACTGGCAGCAGTTGTTACAAAAGATGTAACGTTCATGCATGCAGGATAACCACTTACTGACTGGGCTGTATTGAGGTGAACGGTATTATAATAAATATTGTAACCTCCCCCGCCGTCAACAATGATACCATATCCATTATCATTCTCATCTCTGCCACCGGTATATCCATAACTTGCTATATCGAAAACAACATTATTAAACACATTCACATTGGCGGCTGTAGAGCTGGAACCAAGGTAAATTCCATTTGAACCCCACCCACCGGTACTGGTATTCTTAATGTCAGAAACTTTATTACCATTAATGGAAATTCCCGAAGCTGTACCATAAACAGAAATCCCCGAAACAGTGGTACTGGTAGCGGTTGTTATTCCGAAAATAGTATTATTGGTTATTTGGCAACTGGCCTGTTGGTATATTTCAATACCTGACCAGCCCAGTTTATTCCCTGCCGTTACTGAGCCAATGGTATTGCCCGAAATAATATTACCGGTTTCATTCCCTGTTGGCCCAACTATTGCAATGGCTGTCTGGCACTTCGACAATAAATTATTCTGATATGTATTGTTGTTGTTTGCAGCTTCAGCAATACCTCCTACTACTGAACCGCTGGAAATAAGAGAAGTAAAAGTGGTGGTAGGTGCATTGCCTGTTAAAGTACAATTTTTAACCGTATTGTTCGTCGCTCCATTGGAAGCATTTACACTGGCAAGCCAAACGATCGTACTTGTTGTTGAATTTGTACTGGTATTAATGATACTTAAATTCCTCGTTGTTCCGGAAACAGTATTGGAACCATCAATGGTTATATAATCAGCACCGTTCAACTTCAGTATGCCTATACTGTTATTGCCGGTAATTACAGGGCTTAGACCAACTGCCGGTTTTATGCTAAGGGTATTTGTTGCGTTGGCATATGTATTACTGTTAATGATGATAGGAAAAATCTCACCAGGGTAAGTGTTATCGATCAAAGAGAAGATTACTGGTCCGGAAATACAAAGGTTATTATATGCGTTTACTGCAGCCGTTAGTGTTGGGAAATTTCCTGCTATGCCTACTGTATAAGTTCCGTTCAAAGGAGCTGCTATAGTAACGGTTAGTGGTGTTGTGCTTATGCAGCCCGAAACTGTATTGGTAACCGTAACCGAATAATTGGTTGTACCTGCAACTGCAGTTGCAAAAGGGTTATTGATAACCGTACTGCTCAGAAAGGTAGCAGGGCTCCATAAGTAAGTAAACAAACCTGAAGGAGGGTAAAATGCCCAGGCCTCATTCGTAACATTCCATATTACATTGTTTCGGCCCGCAGGTGCAATACCTATTGTTCCGATACTATTTTCTATACCAAGTGTTTTGGTTCTTAAACTTCCATTATCATCAACATTTCCCACGGCAACCTCAATGTGATTATCACTTTCATACAACCTTATTTGCCCGGATACATTTTGTGATGTTCCTAATAAAAAGCTAAGGTTGAAATATTCCACAACCAATACCCTGTTTGGAGCGGTTCCATTTGTAAAATAGCGTACATACGTACCCGGGTTTGTTGAATTATCTATGACCAGATCATCCCATGCTAAAGCAATTACATTGTTTGGTGTAGCTACATCAGGCAAAGTTTGCTCGGTAAGTGCAGATCCTGCAGCATTTTGTAACTGGATATGCCCATTAGAACTTACAAAAAATTGTGTAATAGCGTTGCTATAATAATTAAAGGCAAAAGGAAGAGGAATGGCTGCAGAAATTGCATCATCAGTATATGTGGTACTCCACAATACAACAGGGGTGCCCGTTGGCGCAAGACTGCTATATGCTATGCTGCTGACTGTATAATTACCAATCCCGGTTACGTTTGCAAGCAATTGCGAATTACCGCCGATACAAACAGTTGAAGGAGTAGCCGAAACATTGACAACAGGATTTGCTATGAACGTTATATTGGCAGTAGCTGTACCTGAGCATGTTCCGTTTGTAAAAGTATAAGTAACAATGTAAGTTCCTGCTAAACTACTACTGGGTGTAATAGCACCAGCAGCATTTATAGTCAATCCTGCCGGGCTGGCAGAATAAGTTCCACCGGAAGTACCAGTTTGTGTTACCGGTATAGTACCAATATAACTGATACAATACGAAGCAGCAGGATAAGAAATGGTGGCTGATGGGCCTGCACCAACTGATATCACAATAGAAGCAGCCGTACCGGTTCCGCAAAGATTTTGAGGTGTTACCGTTAAAGTTCCTCCGGTTGGTAATGCATTAAAAGTTACAGGTACAGAAGGTAATGTTGTAGTAGCAGAAAATGTTGCACCGGTACCGGTGTAAGTCCAGGTATAATAATTTGCATTTGGAACTCCCGCTAATGAATACACTACAATTGTATTCGGACAAACAGGATTGGTGCCGGAGATTGGCCCTGCAACTGAAGGGCCACTAATACATTGTGGTGACCAGTTAAAAACCAATGTATTGGGTGGATTGATCGTATTATTGAATTTTACATTATCAGTATTCACTGTTGCTGCTGTTGTTGCCGACCAGTCAGCTGCTGATTTTCTTGCATTAAAATCTGCAGCAGTAGCACCTCTTAATCCAACCTGTACATTCAGGTCTGTTGTGCTGGTAGCAGTGCAGCTACCATAAACTGTTTGTATGGTTTGCGCTAAAGGAAGCCCTCCTCCTTCGTTTATTACCAGTTGAAAGTTGATGATATCGGTACCGGTTCCACCAAATCTTTTAACCTGAGTCCATTGAACAACAAACTGCCGGTAAGGAGCAACCCCTCTTATAAATCCATAAATACTTGACCATGGTGTGATCGAAATTGTACCGGATGCAGTTGCTGGTGCACTCATGGTAATAGAAGTTGCAGTAAAAGCTGTTACTACGGTGCCATTGGTGATACCTGTGCCGCTGAGTCTCGTGCCGATCCTGATATCAGTGAAAGATGAAACCGAAGTTAGTAAATTAGACCCGTTTGTACCTGTTGCATTTATAAGCGTAAACGATTGATCATCCAGATCGCAGTTAAACCCTGTAAATCCATTATTATTTGCGGTGCCATATAAATAAACACCCGTATGATCAGAAAAGGATACCCATGAACCACCTGCTGTTGTACCGGTCATCGTTATAGCACCTGTACTAAATGCCAGCCATCCGTCTGTATCAACCCCAATCGTTCCTGCAGTAGTATACAAAGTACCATTATAAGTGAAATTAAAAGGAATAGGATATGTTGTGGTATTATCATCCCAACCTGTTGCGAAAACACTGGCAGGGGTAACAGAAGTTGTGGAAATACCTGGCGAATAATCTTCGTTGTATTGATAAAAAGTATAATAACTCGATACTAACTGAGCCTTTAATTCATTGGAAAGAGATATGCAGATTACAAAGGTAAAAAGTATTCGAATCCTGCAAGCATTTACAGCAGATTTATGAAAGATAGAAAACAGATTCCCGGGTAAAGTTATCTTCATAATTTTATCATTAATAGTTGACCTCTTTGTGATATAATTAAATACCCGGAGAAAAAAATCCTATTTAAACATAGAAATATTTTCAAAAAAGGCTTCAAAAAACACTGGCAATTATAAATGATATTGGGAATTTTTAGCTGGGTAAAAGTACTGTTTTTTTGTTTACTAAATTTTAATATATAAATTTATATTTATACATTCATTCCAACATAAAAAAAGGTGCCAAAAGGCACCCGTTTTAAAAGACTGATTCGTGTATATGTCAGGGTGTTAATAGGTTTTTATTGTATCAAGACCTGTAGTGTTTTTTTAGTACCGTCTTCATGCTGTATGTGAATATGATAGTTTCCTGTTACAATATTTTCACCTAATTGTATTGACCTTATCAATTCATTTTTACTTAATTGAATATTGCCGGAATAAACCAATTGTCCAAGTTTATTATTTACTGAAATACTATAATTACCTGCCTGTTGATGATTAAAATGCAATTGAATTTTTTTATTTACAACAGGGTTCGGATAAATAGAAATGCCTGAAAAAGATTTGGCAGTTGATTCTTTTAAAGTACTGATTTTCTGATCTGCTTTATCGAAGTTGTTTTTAACTGCATTATCATTAATACCGGCAATTGTAAGTGTTTCTTTATTCTTCATCTGGCGAAAAACTAATCTGAATCGATCGGCCTGATATGAACCCGGGATATTAGTAATATTAAATAAGAACCGGGTTGTATCTCTAAGACTAACAGGTGTTATTGTTTGCAGGTATTTATCCTCTAAAAATGCTGCCATTCCCTGACGAAATATTTGATCGGGAATGAATTCAAACTGGTATTGCCTGATCTTTAACTGGCCAAGTTGATAAAAAACGGTGTCTGTTTTTTTAATCAGGGCTCGGCGTTCTACCACCAATGATTTTCCATCACGGAACATTCCAAGATTCTCTCCGGAATTACTTAGTTTAATTCCATCGTTTTTATCAATTGTATTTGAATGATTCTCATCAAACTGAATTAAGTTTCCATCCAGTAATATCCGTTTAGAATCTGAAATAACATACATATTTGTGCGCAGTTGTTTTTTAATGAACAAAGGCATTCTGTTTACACTGTTACTTCCATTCACTTTGGCAGATTCAGAAAATGCAACCATGCCGGCAGCAAACGGTGCATGTACAAAAAATGCCTGTCCGGATTCTATGTTCCTGTTTGATCCTGAATAACTGCCGCCACCAGGAGTTACATCAAAAGAACTCCCATTCCATGAGAATGTTTGAAAGCCTCCCAAACCATGAGCACTATTCAGTCCGATAGTTGTTAATGCCGGATCCCATAAATAAAAGAAATCAGTTTGTACTCCACCGGTAATGGTCAATGACCGGAAATCGATTGCAGAAGCATACGGGTTACCGATTGATTCAAATCCAGCAGCCACATTCATGTTCACCGGATTGTCAGCAGGCGTATGCAGGGTTCCTTTAGTGCGCATAATCGTAGCTGTTGGGCTTCCGCCGGAAGTGATCACACTTCTGTCGCCTCTTACCATAACCATATACCCTTTGGGATTGGAAATTGGGCCGGTCGTACTGTCTAATCTATTATAACTGCCCGTTGTTGGATTGTATATTTTTATGGAAGGTGTGGATGTATATACATCAAAACCCGGATTAGGTTGTGTTGCTGCGCCAACGACATTACTGGTTAGTTGTGTACCAAATCCAGATACAGGATTTCCGTTTGCAGTTGTTGCGCCTTCCTGCCACGCCTGTTTCAATGTTTGTGCACTCGAAGATGTTATTGGTGTTGATAGAAATTGCCACGCTTTGCTATGAAGTGGAATATAACGTTCCACTCCAGCGTCACCAACAATGCTGTTCAAAACAGACATTTGTCCAAGCCAGGCAGTTTCTGTAGCTGTTGACTTAAAAGTAAGAAACCCACCGGTTGTTAATTTTCTGCCGGCAGAACCAAAAGTTACCGAACGATAAATATCCAGTTTGCCAGCCAGTGTTACTCCGGTTACGTTATTGCTGTTACTGATGACCAGATTTTTTAGATTATTTGAAACAAATGTATTTGATGGAATTGTTTGTGCATTTGAGCCTGACATTTCAACAGTACCATCAGAGCCATTCATATTTCCTGAGAATTTAGTGATGACATTTCCAATCTTTAAGGTATTGGCACCTAAATGGAATGTATTTTGCAAAAGTTCCAGATCATTTGAAATGGTTAAGTCACTAGTTAAATTAACGCCATTAATATTATTGCTGTAAAAGGTATTTGTGTTTGTTGTAACCGGGATTTCAAACCCTGTTGTTATTGTCGCTGATGCATTATCATACCTGAGAATTAAGTTATTAGGGCAATTGATGACCGGATAAGTATCCAGTGCTCCTGCTATATAGCCGGAAGTACCACCTCTTTGAATGAGGCCATAAGATGAAGTGCCGATATTAAACAGGTTACTGTTAATAAAACTACCTGCTAAAAGATTTAAGCGATAAGGATAAATAGGAGCACTGAGTGTTACATTGGAAGGGTTGAATATTTCAATTCCGGCGGTGCCAAAAGGAACAACTGCTGTACCAAAAACCCCTGTACCAGCATAGGTTTGTGCTGTGCTGCCATAAAATCCAAAACGGCTTGCAGCATTGACTCCTTCTATTATTCCATTATTGATCATAGTAGGTCCGTAAAAATAAGTCACATTATTACATCCAAACGTTGAACCGGTATTTACCGTAAAATTTCCATAAATAAAAAGAGTTGAATTGCTGTTTTTTCTTGAATTGTTTGTGAGTACCAGATTGCCATATGATGCTCCCGTATATATCAAATTGGTAAATGAGCCTGAATAATTATATTCAACTGTACTTGAAGGGTCTAATGATACCAGATTAAAATTAAATGGGAAATTACTTCCTGTTTGTCCACCGGTGAAATCACCCAATTTTAAAGTTGCATTTGCTTTTAATATTACTGAACCATTACCTGCTGTATATTGGTTAAAAGTTGCGTTAATAGGAAGTACTAAAGTTGAGGCATCATTTACGGTAAGGTTTCCAAAATTTGTATAAAAATTATATGGAATTGTTCCTGATATTGTTAAAGTAGTTGGTACTATTGAACCTATTTCTACATTGCCAAATATGATAGGGTAAATACTGGAATTGCAGCTAAGCATTTGTGTTGTGCCTCCTTCAAAATAATATGTTCCAGCCCATATATTACTGGCATTTAAATTATAAGTAACATTTCCTTTAAAATGAAATTCAGGTGATTGCCCCGATACTCCTCCAAAAATAGTAGTCCTCGTATCAGCAGGTTGCCCGATTGTTGTATTACCAAAAATAGTAACTACAGATCCTGTGCTTGCCCACAAGTCAACTTCACTACTTGTTCCGGTTCCCCCGGTAGAAGATATATTCAGATTTCCTAAAACAGTCAGTGAAAAACCATTTGTAAGAATTTGGAGAATTTTTGTTCCACCACTGCTATAAATCCCATTGATCGTTAAATTATTAACAGTTACTGGAATGTCCATTGTTACCATCCTTGTTGCAGCACTATTCCTCGTAAAAGTGATCAAAACATCTTCACAAGCTGTGGGTATATGACCAAGCGACCATGCTGCTGATGTGCTCCAATTGGTATTTCCACCTGTATTTAATGCCAAAATATTTGTAACTGGTACACCAATACAAGCGGTGGTAGCCTGGCTGCCACTGACTGAACTACTCAAAGCTCCTTCCGTTACAGCAAATACTTTCCAAAAATAAGTTGTGGATGGAGATAAAGCTCCCTGTACAGAAGTAGTTGCATTGGCAGGTGCCTGAGAAACAAATTTATAATTAAGCCCCCCATCATCTGAACGGTAAATTGCAAATCCCAGTTCATTTGTGGCTGCACAAGTCCAGTTCAAGGTCATTGTATTTTCATCAACGCCAGTAAAAGTTAATCCTACAGGTGATGCATTTGGCGTAACTGAAGTGAATGTAAATTTTACCCTGCTGCCATCTGCTACAGAATTAAGGTTTGTAATATCTCCAGTTGCTCCTGAGTTGACTAAATTATTTACAATACCTGCAGTTGTTCTGAGTACTGAAGGGGTGGATATTGAATTCAGGTAAATCAATCCATTGTTGGCATTATTATTAGTCATACCAATAGAGGCAGTGACTGTGGATGACCCCGTTGCTATTTGCATTCTTCCGTAAACGTATTCAAAAATGCCTGAAGTTTCATACAATCTTATTTGAAAAGTTGATAATTGACTACTGCTTGATGAATTATTGCTTATTATAAAGTCTTTCCACTCAACGGTTAAAACTCTGTTTGGAGTAACCCCTGTGACCTTGCTTCTAACCTTACTGGTAGAAGATGTACTATATGAATTCAGGTTATCCCAGAATGCTGTAAGAAAAGGCAAATTGGCAACTGTTGCCAATGAATTTGTTCCGGTTATACTAACTACTGTTTTTCCCAAACGCATCAAACCATTTGAATTGACAGAGAAATTCGCATAACGGACCCCCATCAACCAAAAATCGAATCCAATTTTATGTACTGATGACGAAAAGTCTCCTGCAGTTGAAGTTGGTAAAAGTATATTAGATGCACCGGTTGACATATCCGTTAATGACGAAGTATTGTCGTGCGAAAAGGTATAATTTACAGATGACTGAGAAAAAACAATCGTTGATTGTAAACAGAAAAAAGTAATAAATATAAACAAACGTGATCTCATATCTTAAATTTTGCAATGTAAATAGTGGTGAATAAAAAGCAAAACAAGAAAGATTTTATGTGTTTTTTTATTAATTGATTTATATTAATTAAATAATATAAATAGCAGTTATTCAGACATTAATAATAAGTTTAGGGCTTAAAACCAAGTCAGTCTTAAATAGATATGGAACAATTAATAGAGGGAATTATATAAGATATGAGGAAAGCAATGATAGCTAAATGCTATATTAGACAAAGAAATAAAAAAAAATTGAAAAATACAAGTATTTTAGAAAGAAATATTCAAGGGATTTTAGTTAATCCGGCTTTTCAATTTTAATTAAAGGAATTGGTTATCATGAATAAAAAAGAGGAAGCTTTTTTCAAAAGCGTTCCTCTTTTTTATTAGCATAAATTTTTACGGAAATTAAACACAGCTTAGAAAAATATCAAAAGGCATTTTAAAATTCTTTCTTACTATTCAGAAATTGTTAGACTAAACCAATTTAGCCGGTTTGTTTAACCTAATTTATTTTATATAATCATCAAAATACAGCTTTTCTAAAGCAATAATAAATAGGTAATTGGTTAAGATTAGGTCATATTACGGCTCAGGTTCATCAGTTTTTAATGGCTTACGAATATAATT
>JANOPU010000106.1:0-10270 GCA_031422055.1 Ferruginibacter sp. | reverse complement strand
ACAAGGAACAAGGAATGTCGAATTTCGAAGTGAGCAACTCCGATCATCATTCAAAATTCCTTGTTCCTTGTTCATTATTTTATTTAACCGGCATAATACTCACCGCACATCCCCCACCCGCTGCCAGCTTCAACTTCAATATTGTTTTATTATCCACCAACTGTTTGGATATTTTATAAGCAGCAGGATTTTTGTCGTAATGTGCATCATCGGCATCTGCATAAATAATCGCATGGTATTTTTTTCCTGCATCTAAAAATCCCAGGTCAAGAGTAGCTGTTCTTTCGTTTTCATTGGTAATGGCGCCGGCGAACCAGTTGCCTGATCCTTTTGCTTTCCGGGCTACCGTAATGTATTCGCCCGGTTCAGCTTCCAGGTATTTACTATCATCCCAATCTACCGCAACAACTTTTATAAACTGAAAAGCATCCAGTTTTTTTTCATAGATCTCTGGCAGGTCGGCTGCCATTTGCAAAGGGCTGCAAATGGTAACATACAAAGCAAGTTGTTTTGCCAGCGTTGTATGAATGGTTTCTTTTTTATTCTTATCCCAATAACTCAGATCCAGTTGAAAAATTCCGGGTGTATAATCCATAGGGCCACCCATGAACCTGGTAAAAGGAAGGATGGTTTCATGGCGTGGTTTATTACCTTCACTCCATGCATTGAATTCCATTCCCCTGGCAGCTTCACAGGCAAGCCAGTTGGGATATGTACGGCTTAAACCAGTTGGACGAACAGGTTCATGTGCATCCAGCATGATCTTATAAGATGCAGTTTTTTGTGCAACTCTTAGATAATGGTTAACCATCCACTGGCCATCGTGGTGTTCACCCCGCGGAATGATATGGCCCACATAACCTGTCTTTACTGCATCATAACCATTTGCTTTCATGAAACGGTAAGCGGTATCCATCTGTCTTTCATAATTGGTAACGGAAGCAGAGGTTTCATGGTGCATGATGAGCTTTACTTTTTTGGAAGCTGCATAACGTCGCAATTCTTTTACATTAAAATCAGGATAGGGCGTAACAAAATCAAATACATTTTCTTTATACTGTCCAAACCAGTCTTCCCAACCGGTGTTCCAGCCTTCAACCAATACCCCGTCAAAGCCATGTTTGGAAGCGAAGTCGATATAACGTTTTACATTAGCCGTAGTAGCACCATGCTTGCCCGTAGGTTTAAGATTTGTAGCATCAAAGCTGGTAGCATTCTGGCTACCAGCATAATCCCAGGTAGCTTTACCTACGTGCATTTCCCACCAAACGCCGATATACTTAGTTGGTTTGATCCAGCTTGGATCTTTTATAACTGATGGCTCATTCAAATTCAGGATGGTATGTGAGGCAAGGATATCGGTAGCTTTATCAGAAACGATGATCGTACGCCAGGGTGTTGTGGCAGGCGTTTGCAGGTAAGCCTTATTACCCAATGCATCAGGTACAAGCTTAGACGATAAAGTAAAAGATGACTTATCAATGTGCAGGTTCATGGCAGGATAGTTTACCAAAGCTGCTTCATGAATATTGATATACAAACCATCAGTTGATTTCAGCATCAATGGTGTTTGCACCGCATCTTTATCAAAGAACTGGTGTGCAAAAATACTGGCGGCATATTTCGGATCTTCCCCATTTACCTCATCCAGGTTGCTAACATTTGGGTTAAATTCATTGCTGTCATAATCGCCGGGTATCCAAAAAGCCTTGTGGTTACCCGTTAAGTGAAATTCAGTACTTTCATCCGATACGATAAAATGTTGCATATTTTTCTGTACGGGAAATTCATACCGGAAACCAACGCCATCATCAAATACTTTAAACACAATCCTGTATTGGATGCCTTTATCGTTTTTTTGATCCAGCTTGATGGTAAGTTTGTTATGGTTGTCGCGAATTTCTTTTACATCTCCCCAAACCGGTTTCCAGGTTGTATTGGAACTGCTTTGTTCTTTTGAAATAATGGTAAGTCCATTTTTTAAAGAAGGCAATATTGTGTCTTTCATAGTCTCTTTCAATTCAAAACCCATGGCAGATGACAAAGTCACCGGTTTGTTTTTATATGTTACATCATACATGGCTGTACCGTTATCATTCAGCCAGAAATTGAGAACGATATTTTTATTGGGAGAAAGAACCGTCGTTTTCTCCTGTGCAAATGTTACTGTTGCAAACAATAATAACAGGATCGGGAACATGGTTTTTTTGAATTGCATTTTATATGTTATTTAGAAAGTAAATTTATTGATAATCGTGTAAAAATTACACATTTTATAAAAAGAGTTTGTATTACAGGTAAAAATTACGGTTTATTTGTAAAATTGTTACTTGTAATTATTAAAAATAATTAGGCTATTTTTTATCATTGGATGGATGCATATTAATTACCTAAACTGCTGCAATTATATATAAAATCTATATAACTCCAATGAAAGCTGATTGTTCATTACTTTAATGATACCTGCTGATTGGTCTCGTAAGACAGGTTGGGCCGCCCCCACCTTTTATACTGATCTCTTCGCCCTTATATTCATACACTTTACATCCTGCATTTTCCAAAGCAGCTTTTGTTTTGGGATTGCCTTCTACCATCAAACATACTCCCGGGGCAAGTGCCAGCACATTGCACCCCATTTGTTCAAATTCTTCATCAGGCACTTCAATCAAACGGTAGCCACGATTTAATAAAAGATTCCGGAATACGATTGGCATGTAAAGGGAATATACCACCGCAAGGTCTTTATCGACGGGACTTAATATTGACATCAGATGAAAAACATCTGCAATGCCCTTGTAATGAGGCAGGGGAACAGTAATAACTTCTACGCCTAGAGGCTGTAATAGAATTGTCAATTGCCTGATGCCTTCTTCATTCGTTCGGTAAGTATGCCCAACAGCAAGTGTATGTTCATCCAACCAGGCTACATCCCCTCCTTCCAGTGTGCCCGGAGATGTAATGGTTCCAAGAATCGGGATCCCTATTGCTTCAAATGCTTTCTTTTCAGCAAACGGTTCATGCTTTCTTGCCGCTTTTCCCATCGTACAAATGATCATTCCTTTATCGGTAGCAATAGATGCATCACGGCAATAAATTGAATCCATGTTTACAGTGGCATCTTGAGGTAAATAGAGCAACTCTGCCCCCTGCTTTTTTAAAATGCTTTCAAATGTTTCGTATTCGTTCATTGCATGGGCCAGGTCGGGCTTACTGATATAATTCAAGTCTTTCCAATGGGCTTCCATATGTGCTTCACTGATAAAAGCCTGTTGCACTTTTTTGATGAAAACCGATTTGATCTTTCCGATGTCTGAATGGGCTGTATAACTCATGTAAATGAATGGTTTTAAGTAAATATAAGCCTCAGATTCAAATTCCATGCAATCTCCATTATTTGAAGAAGCCCGTATTAAGGAAAAAGAGGGCAGATTCAAAAAAAAATTTTCAAAAAAAAATAAAAATATGTACATTGGATGGCAGTGCAGCGTCTCAATGCTACTTATTGATACCAGTTGCTTTGACTTTTCAGCTTCGACAAATATCCTTTGATAAAAATCAACAGCAAAAATGATTTATGTCAACTTTGCTGCTGTATAATCACGTTACTTTTATTCCGGTTATTTCATTACTTATCTTATCGCTTTGAATAAATATTAATTTTAAACCAACAAATAAATCACACATTATGTTAACAGAAACCAAACATCGGCCGCTTCAGGATGAAGCTACACAATGGATCGATCATCTTGTCACTTATGTTGAAAGCATTAACGAAATGAAAGGTAAATTTTACAAATGGGCTGCAGGAAAAACCGATCATGATGTTCTTGTTCAGATCGAACATTTTCACAATCAGTTTCATATTCAACTGATTAACCTGCACGATCTGAAACATTCAATTCGGCAATATATGAAGCAATTGAACCAGATTCCCGAGCTGGACTACAGTATGCTGCATAAAAAACTGGATGACCAATATAAATTTTTAATTCATGAACTTGATCAATTAAAAAATGAATTCAAAGCGTTTGTTTATTAGTAAATATTCAATTGATTGAATGTTTTTTAAAAGTATTGTCCTATTACATATTAGGAATTGATGTGTCATTGGGTAAAGAAATATTACATGTGAAAATGTATAACCCTAAAAGATATATTTATGGAAACTTTTGATACGAACCATGTAAAAAATATTGTACTGCTTGGCCATGCCGGTAGTGGAAAAACAACTTTGGCAGAGTCTATGATATTTGAAGCAGGATTGATCGACCGCATGGGATCCGTTCAGGAAGGTTCAACCATGAGTGATTACCATGAGTTGGAAAAAGTAAGGGGAAATTCGATCTTCAGCAGCCTGTTGCACACCAAATGGGATGGTTATAAAATAAATATCATTGATACTCCCGGTTATGATGATTTCGTTGGTGAGGTCATCAGCGCATTGCGTGTGGCCGATACGGGTGTTTTAATGCTCAATGCTTCCGTTGGTGTAGAAGTGGGAGCTGACCTGATATGGGATTATACAGAGCAGTTTAAAACACCCATGATCTTTGTTATTAACCAGCTTGATCACGAATCGGCTGACTTTGATAAAACCTTCCGGGAAGCTAAGAGTCATTTTGGTTCTAATGTTGTTGCAATTCAATACCCTGTTAATCCGGGAATCGGTTTCAATGAGATCATAGACACTTTGCATATGGTAATGTATCGCTTTACAAATGGGAAAACAGAAGAATTACCTATTCCGGATAATGAAAGAGAACGGGCAGATACCATGCACAAGGAATTAATTGAAGTGGTAGCCAGTAATGATGAGGTTCTCATGGAAAAATATTTTGACCAGGGAGAATTAAGTGAAGAAGACCTGAAACTGGGTATTAAAAAAGCAATGATCCATCATGAAATCTTCCCTTTATTTTGTACTTCTGCTAAAAAAAATATCGGAAGTAACCGGCTGATGAGTTTTATTGATGTGGTTTGTCCCAGTGCGAATGAAATGCCTCCGCAAAAAACCATTGCAGGAGAAACACTGATCTGCGATGCCAAAGGACCTGCGTGTATTTTTGTATTTAAAGTGATCGCTGAACCGCATGTGGGCGAATTGAGTTTATTTAAAGTGTACAGCGGAACAATAAAAGCAGGAATGGAACTGGTGAATGAAAATACCGGTTCTGTTGAAAAACTGAACCAGTTATTATTGATAGAAGGGCATAACCGAATCAATGTAAATGAACTGGTGGCCGGCGATATCGGGGCAACACTGAAATTAAAGAATACCCACGTTAATAATACTTTGCACGAAAAAGGTAAAAACCTGGAACTGCCTAAAATAGAATTTCCTAGCTCCAATATGACGGTTTATATTGAAGCGGTAAAAAAAGGAGAAGAGGAAAAATTATCTCTTGCTTTGCACAGCATCCAGGAAGAAGATGATACGGTTAAAGTGGAAGTGTCGCCCGAACTCAAACAAACACTGATACACTGCCAGGGCGAATTGCACCTGGCCATCATCAAATGGAAGATAGAACACCAGTATAAACTGGAAGTTGTTTTTGGGCAACCGAAGATACCCTATCGTGAAACGATCCGTAAAATGGCAGAAGCCAATTACAGGCATAAAAAACAAAGTGGAGGCAATGGCCAGTTTGGAGAAGTATTTATGCGTATTGAACCCTGGTACGAAGGAATGCCTGAACCTCATGGTCTCAATGTACGGCACCGGGAAGAACACAACCTCGATTGGGGAGGTAAACTGGTATTTTATAATTGTATTGTTGGTGGTGCCATAGAAAACAGGTTTCTCCCATCCATATTAAAAGGCGTTATGGAAAAAATGCACAATGGCCCACTCACAGGATCGTATGTACGCGATGTACGGGTTTGTGTATATGACGGAAAAATGCATGCAGTAGATTCCAATGATATTTCCTTTAAGATCGCCGGCTTGCAGGCATTCAGGCAGGCATTCAGCATAGCTGACCCGCAGTTACTGGAGCCTGTTTATTTACTGGATGTAACCTGCCTCGATGATCAGACCGGCTCGGTCATTAATGACCTGCAGACGAGGCGGGGCGTTGTGGAAGCTATTAAAACCGAAGGGCATTTTCAAAAAATATCTTCTTATGTGCCTTTGGCAGAAATGCATGGATATTCATCGGCACTACGCTCATTTACAAAAGGCAGGGCAAAATTCTCGATGAAATTTCATGAATATAACCCTGTGCCGTTTGAACTACAGAAAACCCTGATCGAAGAGTATAAAAAACACAATAAGGAAGAGGAATAAATGAGATCATCTTTAATCAACAAAATTCCTCAAAGTTTTTCTGCGGGGTAAATGAAATATTTATTGCCACAGACCTATCTGCCGATAGGCAGGTTCGCTGATTAGATTTATTTGATTGTATAAAATCTGTGAACCTCCTTATCAGCATTTAGGTATATGGATATTTGTTTTTGGATACTTCGCAGCTTTGCTGGAATTGAAAGAAATATTTATTGCCACAGGTTCGCAGATTACTTATTCTTTATTGTATTAAATCTGTGAATTTGTGGCGATTTTTTTTTGACACTTCGGTGCTGATTGTGGGGTCAATTATTGAACACAAAGTAACCAGTTTTTTAAAGCCGTAATCTTAACCCCATACCGGTTATTTGTTGAACCTGCATTCGTTTTTTAACATCGTCATCATAAACGATGTCGATGATTATTGAAGCAGTAAAATATTTTGAAATGGCAAATGAAATAACATTGTTCAGCAGCAGATCTATGTTCTGGGTATTTCGTTTATAATTGCTGAAAAGATCTATCCGGCTGATAATACCAAATGTTTTTGAGATCTTATAATTGTAATGCGCACTTATATAAGCTCCAACTTCTTTATATACTTTCCTCGAAGAATCTACCCCGAATTTTTTACTATTATAAAAATCATCGTCAATTTTTGTGATCCATCTAAATGTTAAAGGGGTTGCGAATATAGAAAAGTAATGAAAGGTATTGATATCTTTATAATCAATGCCCACCGACAGTAAAATTTTACCGGGTGAAAAAAAACTCGATGTTTTCGGATAACCTACTTTGGAATAATTCAGGCCTGCAAATAGCTGTGTATTTAAATTACCCAGGATGCCATAATTAAAATGGCCTTTGTTTCCGATACTGTGTTCTGCTTCAAAAGTGATGTCAATCCTGTCAGATGTTTTTCGAAATTCATTAAAGCTAGCCGCTTCTACTACGCCCAATTCCAGGTCAAAATAGGAATCAAATGTGTATTTGCCACTGCGGTTATGAATGGCTTTATTTAAAATGGCATTGATGCCGATCATAAAGTTTTCTCCTCCGCCACTCCAATCGCTTTGGGCCGATTGATTTACATTCAGAATGAACATACCTGTTCTTTTCCATCCGGAACTATCACGGTGCATAATAGACTTACGGGCGCCTACCCTCTTTAGTTCAGAAACTACTACTTGAGAAAAAAGGGATCCTGTCATTAAAAAAGTAAAAAAACTCAATAGCAGTGTTTTCATTATTGATTTAATTAGTCTTAAATGTACAAATAATTCTGCGCAAAAAAATATTTTCGGGATTCAATTTCATGACCAATACTTTTAGGATTTTAATCAAGTCCACTATAGGATATTGTTGATTTTTTATGAGTATTTTCTGATATTTTCAGTTGCATAAAAGTAAAGGTTAGTATGCCTTCGCCTGTTATATTGAAAATAAAGTAACGGGAAGGCTTAGGTTAGGAATCCTGCGCTTGTTGGGATCAATAAAAATAAAAAATACGACTGGGTTCTAGCGCAGATCTTTGACCTGTGCAATTTCGTCACTTTTCCTATAAAAGCACCCTGTTTTCTGAAGCAAATATTTATTGATGTTTGTGATAAGTAACGGGAATGCGGAATAACTATATACTGATTTTCGGTCCGTGAAGACACGAACCGAGGGGGATATCATTGGGATCAATGAAAATAAAAAATGCGACTGGGTTAGCAGCCGCATCATTATAATAATTATTTGATCTTTAATTGTCACACAAAACATAATAGTTACCGCCAAAAGCGCTTACTGCCAGGCAGTAATTATTTACCCCGGAATGGCATTTCATTGCAGACCAGCCCGCAACGGACCTTCCTTCACAAACCATGATAGCACTTTTTATGGCAGTATTACCATTAACTGAGACGGACAACAGGTTATTCAGATCATTTGTTTGGTCGATAGCCTGTTCATCTTCTACAATAACCAGGTAATGGCTCTCTATTAGTTTGCCATGTATTCTTCCTTCCTCACTAAAACGAAGTTTTGCTTTAACCCTGTCCTTATCTATATGGTTTATCTTCCCTTTGGCGTCTTTATCAAAAGCATCATCAGGTAAATTGGTTTTGCCCATTTCAATATATTCGGCACCCGATTTAGCGATCCAATACCCGGTATAGGTATGCGGTTTTATTTTTGGTACTTCTGCAGCTTTGAAACCAACTACAGCCAATATAACAACACATGCAAAAAGCAGGGAAGTTATTTTGTTTGTGATCAGTTTCATGTGAATATATTTTAAAGAATGAACAGGCAATTTCGTTAGCGTTACCAATTTCAAATTAAAAAAATTTAAGAATGAATGCGGAGTGACATTCACCCGCATTCATGTAAATTTTATTAATTATTTGTATTTGCACACAAAATATAATACATATATGGAGCTTGGTATACATAACCAATCATATATGCAAGACAAAAACCATTATTGCCAGAAGTGCATGCACCAGGATAAGTTGTCCAACCAGGGTAAGTATAACCCATACAAACAGCAATCGCTCTTACATAATTGCATCGTGTTTCTTGAAGGTCAACGGTACAATTTGCAGTCAGTAGTCTCGGATAGCTGCTAACCAGGCTTTCCATGTTCGTTGCGTTTTCAGATGAAGATTCATCTACACCGATCACGAAATAAGTTTTCTCTGCATTCTTTCCATTAACTTTACTTCCTTCCTTGTAGTTAAACTTGCTTTTTACTTTTTCATGGTCTATACCAGTTATTTTACCTTTTGAATCCTTCTCAAAAGCATCTTCTGAAATGTCCGCTTTACCCATTTCATAATACTCTCCACCCGATAAAGATATCCAGTGCCCGGTATATTTAGCAGGCTTTACAGGCTTTTCCGGCCCTGTGAAACTGGATGTTGATAACAATATTACAGATCCTAATAGTACTGTAAACATTTTGAAGGCAGTTGATCTCATGTGTTTAGTTTTTTATGATTAAAAATTTGTTTTTAATATGATGTACCAAAAGTATCATACCAATATACCTTTTCCAAATGAATGTGACGAAATGCCCGAATTCTGTGACGGAATTATTTTTGGATACGTGTTTGATTTCGGTTGGGACACGAACCGAAGGGAAAGATTTCGGTCCGTGAAGACACGAACCGAGGGGGATTGCAAGCTAATTGGCGGCTTTAATGCTTTGTAACTCTGAAAATTTTTATTAAATTTGAAGTATGAAGATTATGACATTGCAAATACCGGACAATTTGGACGAAAGAGAAGCAAAAACAATGCTTGCTGCTAAACTGTATGAGAAAGGCTCCTTATCATTGGGACAAGCTGTTGAACTTGCTGGCTACTCTAAACGGACATTTATGGAAGTTTTGGGAAGCTATGATGTATCAGTATTTAGTTATTCTGAAACCGAATTAGAAAAAGATCTGCTTAATGCACAAAACTATCATCTCTGATACGAGTTGCCTGATCTTGCTGGATAAAATTGGCGAACTTGATATCCTAATAAATTATTCGGAAACGATCTAGCGCTGGTCTCTGACCTGTGCTAGATCGTCACTTTTTCCAACATAAGCAACCTATTTTCTAAAACATTTATTTATTGAGGTAAGTGACGGGTAGGCAACAGGTCGGGAGACCTGCACCAGATCATAATTCCTTCTGTTAAACCAATACTTACTAAAATTAAAGCAACTAATTTCAGAATTACAGAACAGCTTGAATTATTAATTTTAAAAAGTGCAAGTGAATAAAGCTATGAAACCTAACTCGCAGCAAGCCCAATACTCTCTGACCTGTGCTAGATAGTCACTTTTTCCAAGATAAGCAACCCATTTTCTAAAACATATATTTATTGAGGTAAGCGACGGGTAGGCAACAGGTCAGGAGACCTGCACCAGATCAAAGACACGAACCGAGGGGCTGATCATTGTTTTATTCCCAGGCATTCAAACAATCCATCCCGGTAACTGTTGC
>JANOPU010000105.1:0-5504 GCA_031422055.1 Ferruginibacter sp. | reverse complement strand
TTGGCCCATTACAGCCAGCAGCTGAAGCAGTGATGTCAGTTGGACCTGTCCAGTTTAATACATAAGTTACGACACCGGTAGATGCATTGATCGTATTACCTGCTGCGATACTTGCCGCATCAAGGCTATAGGTAATCCCAGTAGTGTTTGTTGCTGTTGCAGTATAACTAACTGTATTTGCTTCCTGGCAACGGGATGAATTGGCCCCTAATGCAAACACCGGTGTTCCTACTGTAGGAGTTGTTGTAATAATATGGTTAACAGATTTTGGTCCGTTACAACCTGCTGCAGAAGCGGTAACAGTTGTAGTACCGCTCCATCCGGCAGCAAATGTTACTAAACCTGTAGTGCTGTTTATTGTATTTGCACCCATTGGACTCATGCTATAAGTTATACCTGTACTGTTTGATGCGCTTGCATCATAAGTCATTGTTCCTGCTCCCTGGCAACGGGTTGATGTTGCACCCAATGTAAATACAGGGGTACTTACTGTTGTATTGATGGTAACAGTATGAGTAGAAGTTGTTGGTCCACTGCAACCGCTTGCAGTTACAGAAATAGTTGATGTACCTATCCAGTTGGCAACATAGTTTACTGCACCGGTTGTAGTATTAATAGAATTTCCACCGGCAATACTGGCAGCATCCAGTTCATAAACTAACCCAGTTGAATTGGTTGCTGTAGCGGAATAGGTTACGGTTGTTGCTCCCTGGCAACGGCTTGAGGTTGCTCCTAAAGAAAATACAGGAATTGCTACCGGCAAATTAATTAATGAGGTATGTGATGCGTTTACCGGCCCATTACATCCATAAGCTGATGCAGTGATAACCGTTACCCCTGTCCAGCCTGCCACAAAAGTTACTTCGCCTGTTGATGAATTGATTGTATTACCGGCAGCGATACTTCCTCCGCTCATGCTATATGAAATACTTGTTGCATTGGTTGCTGTTACCCCATAGTTTACTGTTCCTGCTCCCTGGCAACGTGATGAAGATGCTCCCAATGTAAATATGGGTGTGCCTACAGTAGGCGTAATCGTAACAGTATGCGTAGCCGATACCGGGCCGTTACAACCTGTTGCAGTAGCAGTTACTATTGAAGTACCTAACCAGCCTGATGCATAATTTACTTTACCGGTACTTGTATTAATTGAATTACCCGGAAATGCATCCGTTGTTGCATCTAAACTATAAGTGATTCCTGTATTATTTGAAGCTGTTGCGGTATATGTTACTGCCACATTACCCTGGCACCTTGTTGATGTGGCACCCAACGTAAATACCGGTGTACCTACAGTAGGCTTAACCGTTACTGTATGAACTGCAGACAATGTGCCATTACAGCCGGTTACACTAACCTTGACAGTAGTAGTTCCAAACCATGCAACATCATAAGTAACCTCTCCTGTCGAAGGATTAATGGTATTGCCTCCCGATGTACTTGCGCCATCCAGGATATAAGTCAGCCCTGTTAAATTAGTTCCTGATACAGAATAGGTCTCTGTTCCTGCTCCCTCACAACGGGTTGATGTAGTACCTAAAGTAAAAACAGGAGTACCAGTAGCAGGAGTAATGGTGACAACATGGTCTGCTGTTTTTGGGCCGTTACAACCTGCTGCAGTGGCAGTTATTATTGTAGTACCACTCCACCCCATGATAAAGTTAACCAAACCGTTACTTGTATTTATGGTAATACCACCAGTGATACTGGCAGCATCCAGGCTGTAAGTAATTCCGGATGCATTATTCGCTGTTGCATTATAATTTACATTACCATTTCCTTCGCAACGAACTGAATTTGCGCCAAGAGAAAATACAGGTGTACCTAAAGCAGGCGTAACCGTTACCACATGAGAGGCCGATTTAGGGCCATTGCATCCTGAAGCTGTTGCTGTAATTGTAGTAGATGCATTCCATGCTGCATCAAAGGTCACTTCACCAGTTGTTGCATTAATAGTATTGCCACCTGTTAAACTTGCTGCATCCAGGCTATATGTTATACCTGTATTATCAGTTGCGGTTGCATCATAAGTTACTGTTGCCGCACCATTGCATCGGGTTGAAGTTGTTCCTAAAGTAAATAAAGGAACAGCAACATCGGGTGTTACCGTTACTGTTATGCTTCCTGCACCTGCACTCCATTGTAGTGTTGTATTATTTTGTGCCCTTACATAATAAGTTCCCGAAGTATTTACAATCTGGCCAGGTAATGAATTTGCAGTACTTGTCCCTAATGCTGTCGTTTGCCAGTACCAGGTTTCACCCGGTGATGGAGCTCCGTAAAAACTTAATGTTACACCAGTACCCGCACATTGCGGTGCATTAGATGTTGGATTTTCAGGGTCTGCCGGTAAGATAACAGAAACTATATTGGTTACCATACCATTTATAGTTACATCGTCAATGATCCACCTTATTCCACCACCACCAGCACCTATTAAATATATCCGGAAAGTAACAGCACCAATATTGCTGAAGCCTGAGGGCGCTAAAGCAGTCATAGCCGTTTGAAGACTGGTTGTTGCAGAACCGGTAGTAATATTTGCCGCAAAATTATCTATACTTGACCGTAATGCCCATGTTGTTGATACGGATTGGTTAACCGCATGTGTAAAAGATAAAGATGTCAGTGTTAATGTATGGCCCAAAGCAGGCGCAACAGTAAAGGTATAGTATTGGTTAAGATCAATAGAAGAATTTTGATTCCAGTCTTTATATTGGCAGGCATTATCTATCGGATCACAACTACTATTTACACTCGTGAAATCACTGAATGTAGCATTGGCCGGCTGGCTGTTCACAGATGGATTTTGTGTTGGGCAAGTACCAGTTCCTGTGAAGGTATATATACCCAGTTGAGCAAATGATGCTGAACTGAACATAAACAGCAATAACCCGGTAATCAGGGTTAATCTGGCTTTTGCTTGCAATAATTGGATTGTAAATGTGTGTTTCATTTGTTTTTGTTTGGATAATGAACTCGAAAAATGCCTACAGGTATTTCTTTATTTGAATATTAAAATATTTAGATTTTAAAAGATATGATTTCGCAGTTAGGAACTGCCAGCTATCTTTATTCGTATGTAAGTTTGGTTTCAATGGTTAAGGATTTTATGATCGTTTAGTAATCTCTTGTGTATATTTTGTCGCTATATTATTACACAAACGTAATTGCTATAATTTTATTATATAATAACATAAGTATTGATACCCACGGGATTAGCATTGGTTAATAATTTTGTTTTTCTCAAAGCTTCCTGCTTATCAAAAACGATTGTAAAAGACTCTATATTATATTTATTATTAAAGTAATTCATATATCTGGAGTTTGAAATACTGCAAGTAATTTCCGGAAGAAAGATTCTTACTTTTTCTACAACAGACTGTTGCAAAGCAGCATGATATGATTTGTCAAATACTTGATTTTCAGTAAATATACAAGTAACTGTAAAACATATTAATATGAGATTTATCGATAATTTATTTAGAAGTTTTGTTTTCATGGTTTAAGATTTCCAACTGAACTATTTTTGGGTAAACGAGATTCAGTATTTTTTGGGTTATTTGGATTATATAATACACATAAAATGACCGGGTTACCAGTCTATTTTATACATTATTTATCTGCTTGTATTATATTGCTTGTATAAGTTCGTCCACCGGATTCTACGGTTAAAATCCTGTAAAATAATTTTCCGGATTTTATTTTAGCCAGGTTTTGCTTAAAACTGAAACTGCCAGGTGCTTTTGGATCGGCACCCAAGACCATTCCGATAGATGAAAAGTTGATTCCATCATTACTGGCCTGAACTTCACAAAAATTAGTATTTGCGGAAGTAGTTTCAGCAATCATCCAATTTATAACCAAATTGTTATTTTGAACGGCTGCATTTAAATTACTGATAGTTGTATTACCTGTGTTAACAGTTTCAGAGTAGGCGTTTGTACTTATGATTATTAATACTAGAGCGCTAAAGTAAAGACGAAGATTAGAGGTGGTTGTTTTCATTTTCCTGGGTTTGTGGGTTTTGAAGTTTAGAATATCCGGGGTAAACCGTCATTGCTAATTTCTAACACAAACATAATACGCTTTTTTGAAACCTCATAGCTTTTCCGCCGTAATTTTACCATATTTCGAGTTCATTTACCCATAAGGGTATTTGAATAAAATTCTGAAATAAAAACAACCACATGATTAAATATTTTCTAACTAATTGTAATTATTATTAGATACCATTACTATTTTTCGACGAAATGCCTAATATTATCGACGAAATAATGATATTTTATACAAATATTACAATCAGTAAGTAAATTCCGCAAATCGTCTTTTACTTATTCCTGGTAACATCTGTATTATTATGAATTTATATGATCTATCCCCTATCGTTTTATGTTATGGTTTATGTTATTCTTTGAAAAACGGCCTCATTAACTCAATAGAAGTTGCCATTATGATAACTTGTCGAATGCCAGGACCATTTTTTTATAAACCGGAGATTACATTCAGCTTAAATTCTACAGGAAAGTATTGCATGAAAAGTACACAGTGAAGCTGACCATTGGCATTGAGGTCCGTGGTAAAATAGCTGGTAAATGAATCGAAACATTATTAACCTGAGTTCGGGATAAGATGTTTTATAAATTGGTAGTAATTATTTGATTGTTGTTCTTTACTTTTTGTCTTGACAAAAAAAGTAACAAAAAAGTCAAGGCAGGAACGAAAACAGCCCGTTCCTGCCGTATAGCTCTAATCAACTTTTGCACTACTGTAGCTTCAGCATTTGTTCTTTACTCTTAAATTCATAACATTCCAAATGATAGAAATCAAATTTCTCTTCGTTTCTTATCCCGAACTCAGGTTATTAATGTCACAATGCTCTTAATCAGCCTAATTAAAATGAACAGGTAAAATAATTTTGTATTGCCACGAATGCACGAATAAAGTTTTTTAGATCAAATGCTGTGCATCGTTTATACCAGGCAGGGAACGAATAAATAATAAACCACTATTCTGCAGGGAAAATAAAATGTCCCCGGTTAGGAGGACATTTTTGAACTTTCATTTGGAACTGAAATTCAATCTTTTGATCTTGGGGTGTTGGTTTCTTAATTTTTTGTTTTATTAAACATTTTTTCAGGACTTGGACATTGCTGGTTTTTGTTTGGATGCTTGGATGTTCTTAGTTTTTGGTTAGGATCTGGATCGTTGTGTTGGTCTTTACATGGATATTCGGAACTTGTTTTTGTTTAGATGTTTGGATCTTGTTTCTTTGGGTATTCAGAATTAAAATTTGTTTGCTTCCTTTCTGATACAAAGATGCAACTCTTCTTGAGTTTGTTTATAACTTTTCGATTAACGGGTAGATTGATTCGATGAATGATAAGAAAATAACGTTTTCGTGAATTATCTCATAGAATTATAGAGGCATAATAATTTTCTATTACCACGAATACACGAATAAAGTCTTTTCGATTAATTATTATTATTAACCTGAGTTCGGG
>JANOPU010000104.1:0-8484 GCA_031422055.1 Ferruginibacter sp. | reverse complement strand
TGAAAAAATAATTACGAATATTTTGCAAGAAAAAGAAACGGTGGCAATTGATGAACTCTATTTAAAAAGCGGATTAAGCAGTAGTGCGGCTGCACAGGCTTTATTAATGCTTGAAATGCAGGGCGTTATTCTTTCCTTGCCAGGCAAACTTTATAAACTATCCTGAAGTTTATTTTTCCGCAGATCTACGCAGATCGAATAACGCAGATTTGCGCCAATCTGCGGAAAAATCAGCGTAAATCTGTGGGAAAATCTTTGCTAATTTCGGGGAAAATTTCCCTTTTCAACATTTCATCTTACCTTCGCCTATGGCAACAATAATTACACCCCCGGCTAAAGGCAAATCAAACAAATTTTTCGGTGAAGGCTTAACGTTTGATGATGTTTTACTACTTCCTGCATACTCTCAAATTCTTCCTCGTGATGTAGATATCAAAACACAACTTACAAAAACCATTACTTTACATGTTCCCATGCTGAGTGCCGCCATGGATACCGTTACAGAAGCCCAGCTTGCTATTGCGCTTGCCCGTGAGGGTGGATTAGGCATTTTGCATAAGAACATGACCATTGAACAACAGGCAGAACAGGTGCGAAAAGTAAAACGCAGTGAAAGTGGATTGATATTGGACCCTGTTACACTGAGCCCGGATGCCACGATCGGTGAAGCTTTAAAATTAATGCGGGATAATAAGATCGGCGGAATTCCAATTGTAGATGTAAATCATAAACTGGTGGGTATTTTAACCAACCGTGATCTTCGTTTTGAAACAAACCCCAAACATAAAGTAAGCACGGTAATGACAAAAGATAATTTAATTACCGCGCCTGATGGCACAGATCTGAAAAAAGCTGAATTGATCTTCAAAAAAAATAAAATCGAAAAATTACCTGTGGTAGATAAAACCGGTAAACTGATCGGGCTGGTAACATTTGGAGATATCCTGAAACTAAAAAGCCACCCCAATGCTGTAAAAGATTCTTTCGGCAGGTTATTGGTAGGTGCTGGAGTAGGTATCACAAAAGATATACTTAACAGGGTTGAAGCATTGAACGCAGTTGGCGTAGATGTGATTTGCCTCGACAGTGCCCATGGCCATACAAAAGGTGTGATTGACTCCCTTAAACAAATAAAAAAAACATATAAAAAATTACAGATCATAGCAGGAAATATAGCAACTGCTACAGGTGCAAAAGCACTGGCAGATGCAGGTGCAGATGCAGTAAAAGTTGGAATTGGCCCCGGTTCTATTTGTACCACACGCATCGTTGCAGGAACTGGTGTTCCTCAAATTACTGCTGTAATAGAAGCAGCCAATGCGTTAAAAAACCGGAATATCGGGATCATCAGTGATGGTGGCATCAGATACACCGGAGATATGGTAAAAGCCCTGGCAGCAGGCGCCACTTGTGTAATGATGGGCAATATTTTTGCAGGTACTGAAGAAAGTCCCGGCGAAACGATCATTTATGAAGGCCGGAAATTTAAACAATACCGTGGCATGGGTTCTCTGGGTGCGATGGCACAGGGAAGCAGTGACCGGTATTTTCAGGACCTGCCTACCGGACAGGCAGGTGTGGAAGATGATATAAAAAAGTTTGTGCCGGAAGGCATCGAAGGCCGGGTGGCTTTTAAAGGCAATTTACGGGAAGTAGTTCAACAGTACACCGGCGGGTTAAGAGCAGGTATGGGTTATTGTGGAGCTAGTAATATTAAAACTTTGCAACAGGCAAGTTTTGTTAAGATCAGCAATGCCGGCATGAAGGAAAGCCACGCACATGATATTGATATTACAAAAGAAGCACCTAACTATAGCAGGTAATAACCCCCCTCCGCCCCCTAAAGGGAGAACTTTACACTGCAATTTTCGAAGCCCTTTTTGAATATTGAGCATTGAATATTGTTTATTGAATATTTTATTGCCTACTTCAGTAATTCTATTAAACATTCTTGTCTCAGTATAATCGCGGTTTATAGGGACTCACTTTTACAGCAAATCTTTTCTCATCTTATTAATTAATCACTGAATCTCTGGCAACAAAATAATCTCTGTAAATTCGCAGCCAATCAATTTCAATGAAGAAAGCAATCATCCGGTTATTATTTCTTTTAGTACTAATAAACCAATCAACCAATCAACTATACGCCCAGCCCGTATCAGCAGCAGATATTGACTCTTCCCGTATACGTATCTCCCTCCTCACCTGCACACCGGGTGATGAATTATATTCCATATTCGGCCACAGTGCCGTCAGGGTCATTGACAGCAACAGTGTAACAGATATAGTGTACAATTACGGCACTTTCAATTTTGATGATGAAGGTTTTTATTTAAAATTCATACAGGGCAAATTATTATACTACATCAGTATTGAACGATTTGAAGATTTTAAATTTTTATACCAGGCAACAAACCGCGGAATGACAGAACAGGTTTTAAATTATTCCGGGCAGGAAAAAAAGAACATTCAAAAAGCCCTCAATGAAAACCTTAAAGAAGAAAATAAATATTATAAATACGATTTCTTTTTAGACAATTGTACTACACGGTTAAGAGACCTGTTGGTGAAAAATAAATCCCCTCAACCGTTATTACCCGCTGTTATGCCATCTAATACAAGGTTCAGACAGGCAATACATCAATACCTTGATAAAGGAAAACAATCCTGGAGCAAACTGGGTATTGATATTTTACTTGGTGCCCCAACCGATGCCGTTATGACAACTGAACAGCAACAGTTCTTACCCGATAACCTGATGCTGGCATTAGATAGTTTCAAAAATAACAACCTTGTTTATTCTTCAGAAAACCTTTATGATTTACCGATTATTAATGAAAAAAATAACTGGTTCACCCCTATGTTCTTCTTTTCATTGCTACTTGGGGGTTTTATTTTACTCAGTTTTTCAAAAAATAAATCACTCCAAATCATCTTGAAAGGATTTGATGGATTATTGTTCTTTTCAACAGGTTTGCTTGGCATTATTTTGATCTTAATGTGGACCTCAACTGACCATAGCATGACGAAGAATAATTATAATTTATTATGGGCATGGCCGACACATTTTGTGATGTCATTTCTTATCAGCAGTAATAAATCTTTTGTAAAAAAATATTTTCTGTTTACTGCAATTATCCTTACCGGATCATTATTGGTTTGGTTCTTTCTTCCTCAGCAAATGAACAATGCACTGATTCCCTTTGTTATATTATTGATTTTCAGATCTGCAATGAAATACTTGAAATAAGTTTAAGGTTTAAGGTTAAGGCAGGAAGGTTTAGGGGAGAAGGTTTAGGGTTTGCCCTTAAAGGTTTTGATCTTCATAATCAACATCAAACAGTTTTAATTTTAATGAAGGAAAAATACACGTTATATCAGCATACAAAACTGCATTATAAAACAGTTGGAACTGGCTTACCGGTTTTATTACTACATGGTTTTGCTGAAGATAGCCGCATATGGGATAACCAGACAGAATTTTTGAAGAATGATTACAGTCTTATTATCCCCGATCTACCGGGTAGTGGAAAATCCGAAATGCTCAATCCTCCCCTCTCCTTTGGAGAGGAGTCGGGGGTGAGGTCAATGGAAAAAATTGGCATTGAAGATTATGCCCTTTGCATAAAACAAATACTTACTGAAGAAAAGATTGACCGTTGTATTATGATCGGTCACAGTATGGGTGGTTATATCACTTTGGCATTTGCCGAAAAATTTCCTGAAATGCTCATTGCATTCGGGCTCTTTCATTCCAGTGCATATGCAGATGACGATGAAAAAGTGACTATGAGAAAAAAGGCTATTAGTTTTATAGAGTCTAACGGATCAGATGCATTCTTAAAAACAAGCATTCCGGGTTTATTTATGGAACAAGGCAACTCTAAGCTTTCGGAAGCGTTAATAGAAAGAGGAAAAACATTTTTACCCGACGCACTGATTCAATATTACAAAGCAATGATTGCCAGGCCAGACAGAACAAAAATATTAACGGGTACAGCAATCCCGGTTCTGTTTATCATGGGAGAATTCGATAAAGCGGTGCCATTTAAAAAAAGCCTGGAACAATCTCATATGACAAAACAAACACATGTTCATATTTTACGCAATAGTGCACACATGGGTATGTTGGAGGAAAAAGATAAGACAAATCAAATTTTGGCGAATTTTTTACTACTTCAAACGGGTTTTAATTAAAACCAGACAGCATTTTTAAGTATTTTACAGTCCTAATTAATGAAGATCATATTTTAATGAAACAAATTATACTTGTATTTGTGTTTTTATCCTGCTTTGCTTTTGCTGATGCAAAACACGTTACAGGTGGAGAAATGACTTATACTTATGTTGGTCCAGGCATATTGCCTAATTCGAAAATATATAAAATAACCCTGTTGCTTTTCAGGGATGAGAATTGCAGTGGTTGTGCAGATATGCCCGGTGCTGTAACGATCGGTGTTTTCAATAATGATGTTAATTTACTTTACCGATTATTTGAAAACACTTTACTTGAAGGAACCCAGGTTTTACCCACCAATACTTTGCCCTCATGTATTACCAATCCGCCTTCTCTTTTATATACTGTTGGATTTTATAGTATAACAGTTGAGTTACCTGCAAACAATTCGGGTTATACGGCAACTTATCAAACCTGTTGCAGGATAGATGGTATTCAGAATATCGGTAACGGCATTGGTGCAACTTATACTTGTACTGTTCCGGGAACCCTTAACAGGCCTGTTGGTTTTATCGACAATAGCCCTAGTTTTGAATTGGGAATTTCTGTAGTTTGTTATAAAAAACCTTTTACATTAGATTTTAGTGCTACTGATTTTGACGGAGATTCTTTAGTGTATAGTTTATGTGATGCATATAATGGAGGATCTGCAACGAATGCTTCAAACATTATTCCTTCTGTACCTCCATATGGCTCAGTGGGATATTTCAGTTCCTACTCCGGGGCAAAACCATTGGGCGACAATGCAAGCATTAACACTTCAACCGGTATCATTTCCGGGATTGCGCCGGATGCAGGTAAATATGTAGTTTCAGTTTGTGTAAGTTCGTATAGGAACGGTGTTTATATTTCTGAACATAGAAAAGACTTTATTATTACTGTTGCTCCATGCGATTTTGCCGGAGCACAACTACTTCCGGCCTATTTAAGTTGTGATGGGTTTACTTTCAACTTTGAGAATCTGAACAATTCGCCTTTAAATCTTACTTATTATTGGGATTTTGGTGATGGATTCAGCTCTACAGATATAACTCCTACTCATACATATGCTCTCGCTGGTATTTACACATTAAAATTGGTGGTAAACAGGGGTGGATCTTGTGCAGATTCAACCAGTTCACCACTAAATGTTTTCCCGGGTTATTTTCCCGGATTTACTCAAAATTCACCTGTTTGTAAAGACAAACCACTACAATTTACAGATATAACTACTGCCAATTATGGTTCTCCAAATTCCTGGATCTGGGATTTTGGTGTCACCGGCATTATATCTGATACAAGCAGGCTTCAAAATCCGGGTTACACGTATACAACTTCTGGAACCTATACTGCTACGCTAATTGTGGCAAGTGATAAGGGTTGTGTAGACACTATTTCAAATACTGTTACTGTTGTAGATAAACCGGTTTTTTCTATTAGTGGCGATACGCTGATCTGTTCTATTGATACCATACAAATAAAAGCTACCGCAGGCACTCCCGGTGTTATAACCTGGTCACCAAATTATAACATCGATAATGTAAACAGCTTTACTCCAATCGTCAGTCCTGATGTAACAACCACTTATTTGGCTTCCTTTGTTGATAATTCAGGCTGTGCAGGTTCTGCTTCCGTAAAAATAAATGTGGTTGATTTTGTTACATTATCAACCGGAGGTGATACAACTATTTGCGCATCAGATGCTATAACACTCAAAGCAGACGGTGATGGATTAAAATATGAATGGACACCTTCGGCAACATTGAATAATCCTTTTATCAAAAATCCAATCGCCACTCCAACGGCTGCTATAACCATCTACCAGGTTAAAGCCAGTATTGGAAAATGTGTTGCACAGGATGAAATAAAAGTAACAACAGTTCCTTACCCTATAGCAAATGCAGGCAATGATACGTTAATATGTTTTGGCCAGTCAGCGCCTTTACGGGCAACCGGTGGCAGCAATTATTCCTGGTCGCCTGCTGCTTTTTTAACTGCAACAAATATTCCAAACCCTGTATCAGTAAAACCTGTGGCAAGTGTTGTTTATGTGGTAACGGTAAGAGATCTTCTGGGATGCCCCAAGCCTGTAAATGACACTGTGATCGTAGAAGTGGCTAATATCAGAGCAGATGCCGGACCGAGAGATACATCCATTGTTTTAGATCAACCTTTACAATTAAACGCTACCGGTAGTACCATTTATTCATGGACACCCGGCACCTGGCTAAACCTGACAAATATTGCCGATCCCATATCATTACCACAGGAAAATATTGAATACATCGTAAGAGTCAGTAACCGGATCGGTTGCTTTGACACCGATACAATAAACGTAAAGCTATTCAAGGTAAAACCTGACCTGTATGTGCCTACTGCTTTTTCTCCCAATAAAGACGGCACCAATGATATACTGAGACCATTGGCCCTTGGTTTAAAATCTATTGATGCATTCAGGGTTTATAATCGTTGGGGGCAACAACTTTTTTCTACAACTCAGATCGGGGCTGGCTGGGATGGCAGGTTTGGCGGCGCAGACCAGGAAAGCGGAACTTATGTTTGGTTTGCTCAAGGCACCGATTATAAGAATAATAAACTGGAAAGAAAAGGAACGGTTATTCTCATACGGTAATCAATTGAGGTAATTAGCCTTTCTGCCATATTTATATAGCCAACGTTTTTTAGTATATTTATAGCTGGTTTATTACCTATGATTATTAGTAAATGAAAAAAATTCTACTCATTATATTCCTTATTATTAGTGCTTATACGGCATTTGCCACACATACAAAGGGTGGATGGATGTATTATGAATATCTTGGTCGTGGTATAAATGACACTACAAAACTCAGGTACAGGATCGGGTTGAATTATTATATGAGTTGTACCTCCGGGGTTCTTGAGGCATCCTATAATTTATCGATATTTCAGGCATCTGCTCCATTCACTTTTGTAATGGATGCGCTTGTTACAGTTGGGAATGACAATAATATTCAAAATTGTACAACCTCTGCCTGTTATCCCTGTTTAGATGTAATACCATCAATATGCTACCGGATCAGAAATTATGAAACGATCGTTGAATTAAGCCCATCACCGGGTGGATATATCTTAGCTAAACAAAGATGTTGTCGCGTAGGTCTCATCAATAATATTTCCAACTCACTTACAGTTGGTGAAACATATAGTATTCAAATACCCGGTTTTAATACACCGTTGATTAATGCCCACGTTAACACAAGCCCTAAATACATTTTTAATGATACCACTATCATTTGTGGCGGCAGTTTTTTTACATTAAATTTTCTGGCAACTGACGCCAACGGAGATTCACTCGTTTATTCTTTCTGCAACGCTTTAAACGGTGGAGATACCCTTAACGCAGATCCAACAACAGCATCCAGCCCGCCATATTCTTCTGTGCCTTATCTGTTACCTTATTCTGGTAGCCAGCCTTTAGGTTCAAATGTTACTATCAATCCGATAACAGGAATTATCAGTGGTATTGCCCCGCCCCCCGGAGAATATGTACTGACAGTTTGTATTGCCGAATTCAGGAATGGAATTCATTTTGCCGATTCAAAAAAAGAATTACACATAAGGGTAGCTGCCTGTTCACCGGTGGTAGCTACATTGGATCCTGAATTCACTACCTGTGGTGATCTTACTTTATCTTTTTTTAATATTACAGATAACATTGCTATCCAAAGTTGGTTTTGGCAATTTGGTGATCCAGCATCAGGGCCAAATGATTCTTCTATTTCACAATTTCCTATACATACATTTACTGTTGCAGGAGATTATACGATTAAATTGATCGTGAACAGGGGGTTGCCTTGTGTTGATTCAACTGAACAGATCGTACACGTCTTTCCCGGTTTCTTCCCCGGCTTCTCACCTGTTGCTCCTTTTTGTGTTGGCCAGCCCGTGCAATTCAATGATACAACCAGAACCAATTATGGTGTAGTAAGCAACTGGAGCTGGAATTTCGGCGACCTTACCACATTGGCAGATACCAGCCATGTACAAAATCCAACTTACATATATACAGCTACCGGGAATTATAATATTCAATTAATTTCAGGTAACAGTAAGGGATGTAAAGACACAGCATTTAGCACTATTACTGTTTTGGCCACGCCTGTCGTATCATTATTTCCAAATGACACTACTTATTGCAGACTTGACAGTTTACAACTAACAGCAACGGGTATCGGAAATTTTAGCTGGTCTCCGGCTACGAATATTATTGGAGGAAATACTGCCAC
>JANOPU010000103.1:0-9788 GCA_031422055.1 Ferruginibacter sp. | reverse complement strand
CAAATCATTTATGGTTCGTTAATTAAACCAACATCTAATAGATCAACAGGCTGCCCATATTAAGGCAGCCTGTAATTTTTAGTGGATAATTCATAGTGCTTTATCTTAATTGCAAGAAATCTGTTTTCACTGTTATAGAGAATTGTAAAATCATCTATTGGATTTTTTTAATCAAAAATTTGAGGTTGTAATGCTATAAATTAAATTAACAGTAATTTTTAGGTCCATTTTCCCTCATCAGTCGACTGACAGCCGAAAGATGATTCCAACAATTCGTAAGATTTTAAATGATAACTTTAGCATTTAAAAAAAGATCTAACCGGGGGAATAAAAAAACTTAAACCGATTTACGAATCTGTAAAATTAAATATTAGTGAAAAAATTAATTATAGTTGTTTCGATATTTTGTTGTAAAACGATAACAGCACAAAAAAGTAATTTCAGCGAAACAATCAATACAAGTGCCAATAAAATTGAACAAAAAGTAATTGATTGGCGGCACGATTTTCATCAAAATCCCGAACTGGCAAATAGAGAAACAAGAACTGCAGGGATCATTGCTAAACATTTGCAATCACTTGGAATGGAAGTGAAAACCGGTGTTGCTGTTACCGGAGTGGTAGGTATATTAAAAGGGGATAAACCAGGCCCTGTGATCGCATTAAGAGCCGACATGGACGCTTTACCAGTTTTTGAAAGGAATAATTTACCTTTTAAATCAAATGTAAAAGTTAATTATAACGGAAAGGAAACTGCTGTGATGCATGCTTGTGGGCATGATGCGCATGTAGCCATATTAATGGGAGTAGCAGAGATATTGGCGGGTATGAAAAAAGATCTGAGGGGAACCGTGAAATTTATTTTTCAACCTGCAGAAGAAGGAGCCCCAAAAGGGGAAGAATACGGAGCTGAATTAATGATAAAAGAAGGGGTTCTCGAAAACCCAAAAGTGGATGTGATCTTCGGGCTGCACATGAGGGCTGGTATGGAAATTGGAAAAATTGCTTACCGCCCGGGAGGTACTATGGCCGGTACCGGTGATTTTAAAATAACAGTAAAAGGGAAGCCTTCTCATGGATCTACTCCATGGAATGCTATTGATCCCATTGTAGTGTCTGCACAGATCATCAATAGCCTGCAAACTATCGTAAGCAGAAATATGAACCTTACTGAAAATCCGTCAGTAGTTACCGTTGGTGCCATAACAGGTGGAAACCGCTTTAATATAATCTCTGAGCAGGCAGAGATGTTGGGAACTGTGCGAACTTTCACTGACGAAGATGAAAAAATGGTTTTTAATCGTGTGAAACTGATAGCAGAAAAAACAGCAGAAGCTGCGGGTGCAACTGCTGTGGTAGAATTACCTTATTCAACACATTATCCTGTTACGTTTAATAATGTTGCGCTCACTACAGCAATGCTTCCATCATTACAAAAAACAGTTGGAGCAGATAAAGTATTACTGATACCAGCCATAACCGGTGCTGAAGATTTTTCATTTTATGCACAAAAAATTCCGGGATTATATTTTTTTCTTGGCGGTTTGCCAAAAGGTAAAGACCCGAAAACTTCAGCTCCTCACCATACCCCGGAATTTATTATTGATGATGCTGCATTTAAAACCGGATTGAATGCCTTTTGCAATTTGGTTTTTGATTACATGGAATTGAATAGTAAATAGAATGTGATCCGGTAAAAAGATAGCAGATCAACTAACTTTCAAATATAAACAAAGCCCAAAATATTCTAAAAAGCTAACTTATACCGATTATACTAATATTTAGTCCAATGTTTTTTCCTATCGGCATAATACCATCTAAGATTTAAACGTAGTCCTTTGGACTACATATTAAATCAAAATGGTATTATAGAATTTGAGTAATATTTATTTTCAAAGCACCATCTGTTATTGACTTATTAGTGGTGCCATTATTGCCAATAAAGTTAAACGTATCAAGGATTGTCATGTTAACATGAACCAGGGCTTACTGTATCAATATCTTTTCAACACTCACTTCATTTCCGCTGATCAGCTTAATAAAATATATCCCTTTGCTTAATTTAGAAGTATTGATTTTTACAAAATTTCCATTTATTTTTTCAATAAACACTTTTTTCCCATTTATATCTGAAATTTCAATAAGAAAAGATTGTGAATGTATGCCTGCAATAGAAATATTGATAAAATCTTTTGCCGGGTTTGGCGCAACTGTAATTTGATAAGACGAAAGAAATACTATATTTTTTACTTCAGAAAATGTTGCTGCGGCATCCCTGTCAATCTGCCTGAGGCGGTAATAATTTATTCCGTTCATTGGCATGTTGTCAAATATTTCATAGTCCAAATGAGTATTACTGTTACCGGCGGCAGTAATTGTAGCAATATTTTTCCAGGTAATTCCATCAGCAGATCTTTCAACGATAAAATGGCTGCTGTTTATTTCCTGTTCGGTACTCCAGGTTATCTGAGTCGCTTTATTTATTTTTTTAACCAGGAATGAACTGAGCCTTACCGGTAAGATCACCAAATCATTTCTGGTATACCAGATAGGCGATGTGATGATCCTTTTACCGCCATTCGTTATATCAATATAATAATACCCTGTAGAAAAATTCAATAAATTATTATGAATGTAATTCAATACACTGCCGGTTGCAGAGGCAGCAGTAACCGGTAAAACGCCACTGCCCGGTATACCATACATGATCTTAATCAAAGCAGATGAAGTTGAAGTGGTAGCATCTGTAAGTATGACAGAAATAACAGGTGCAAATCTGTCGGTAAATTCAGATCCCATGATTCTTGAGTTGATGGTAAAGTCTACTTTGCTGTCGCAGTCCTGTGTTGCATAAAAATTCATGTTGCGCATGGCCCGAATGATCGTTCTTTTTGTCAAAGAAGGAGCAATTACAGCCGTTCTGGAATAGGTTGCTCTGCCAAAAGTTGTATTATGGTTGTCATGATCGATTGTTGGACCCAGATGATACCCTTTTGATAAAAGTAATTGGTAATACCATAAGTAACTCATAGAATTGCCGGGATCAGAATAACTTGTATTGGTAGAAGTTGCCGGCCCGCTTTCAACTGCAGTTCCAACGATGGCATTATCCGCAACAGTATTATAGGAATTATCTATATTATTGAAGTCAGATAAATTGGGATGAGCAAGCGTTACAAATGTATTTGATGCTATATTATCATTAGCAACTTTAAAAACGCCTGTAGTGCCGGTATATGAGTTCTTTGGAACATAGGTATCATAATTATTGCCGCTTCCCCAACTACCACTGCCACTTTCCCATCCCCATAAATTATCCATACCATCCCCATAAATCAAAACATGGCCTCCTCCGGATATAACACCCCATTCCATGCCATACATAGCCACAAAATTCGGATGGGTTGTATTGAAATTATTAGCCTGACTGGTTCCCAAATGATAATTGGTTACTTGATTTCCGGGATTTCCGGGTGACGAAAAATGGTTGTGTTCAGATATACCAAGATAATCCATGCACTGACTCAACAAAGCATAATTATAATTATCGGCCGGTGTAAAACCGGCATTATCTTTATTGCCATCAGAATAATCAGAATGAGAATGGAAGGTTCCAAAATAAAAATTATTAGGCGATGTGTTGGTTGTAGTTGCATTTCCTTTTAAAGAATTGAGGGTAAGGTATTTTGTTCCACCCGTACAATTTTTATTGAATGAAAAAATGAAAAAGTAATATGTAGTAGCCGGATTAAGATTTGTGCTGATAAAATTTGTGGAAGAACTGTTTGCAACAATAACACCACCACCTAAATTATCACCAGTATTGTAATTGGTATTATTTACCGGTGTAGCAGATAATGATGGAGAAGTACTTCTTATCACCAGGTAGTTATCTGTGCCTGGAGCAGGATTAAATGCCCCTGTGATAGAATTGTTTGCAGCTGATAGCAGTAGACCCGTTGGTTGTGAAACCGGAATGGTACAATTTGCCAAAGTTAATGTAGTCCTGGTTCCAATTAGTGGATCAATAATATTATACGCCGGTCCGTTGATACAACTTAGCGTATTCAAACTGAATACGAAAAAGTAGTAAACTGTATTTGGTAAAAGATTAATGTAACTAAAAGTAGTAGCAGCACCTCTTTGAACTACAGTGGCATTTCCAATAACATCTGATTCATTATAAAGCTGGCCATTTGCCGGGTTTGCAGTTAAAGATGGAGCAGTAGATATTAGAACGAGGTATTCATTTGCTGTTGTTGGTGTAAATGATCCACTGATCGTATTTGAACTGATCAGATTGAATTGTAGATTGGATGCCTGTGAAAGGGGCATGGTACATGCAGGTAACCCTGATAATGTACTCGCACTGCCGGTCAATGGGTTGCTGTTTAAATATTTCGGTCCCGGAATACATAATTTATTTAATGAGAATGTAAAGAAATAATAAGTCGTTGAAACAGACAGGCCCGTAGCATTAAAGCTTAAAGCATTTGAATTTTCGATAACAAATCCATCTCCAAGTGCATCACCGGGTAAATATGTTTCTCCATCAACCGGGTTTGAAGTAAGGCTGTTATTGGTACTTGCCACTGTAAGATATTGATCGGCAGCAGGAATTGCAGCAACAAAATTTCCTTGTATGGAACTTGTATTAATATTAGAAAAGCTTACATTCACGGGCTGTGCTAACGGTGTAGTACATACATTATTTGCAACAGCAGTTACTGCTAAATTATCAATACTCATCTTGGGCCTTGAGCCTGAAATACCGCCTGTTCCGTTATGATAATAAAATCTTAATCTGGCCGATGCCGAAAGGTTAAATGTTACCGGTAGAGGCACATTAATGATTGAACCGGTAGTTAAAACATTATTTGTGAAATTTAAAATTGATGCACTAACTATTTCTGTAAATACAGCCCCATCAATACTGGCATAAACCCTTAGTGATCCTTTACGGTCTCCTGTTGAATTATTAACAGTTGCCCAATCAAAACTTAAAGTACCGGCATTTACAGTGGTAAAATCAAAAAGAACATCAAAAGCAACTGAACTGGTATTGTCAGTTGTTCCTGTGCTTAATAAAATAATATTTTGAGTGCCTTTTTGGATTCCTCCACTACTTCCGGTACTGAAAATTGAACCGGAAATGGTTGTTTTAGTTGCATTTGGTACAGAACCTGTGCTTAATACCGGAACAACTGAAAACCTGTTAGAGCCTGCACCCGATAGAAATCCATTAGTCCAGTTGGAAATATCTGCAAAATTTTCAGTATATGTCAGTCCGGGTTGAGCAGCCATTGGAACAGGCGTTTGTGCATTTGCCAGTCTGGCAAACAAGAAGATCAGGGAAAATAAAATATTTTTTTTCATGCGGGTATTTCTATTGTGTACGTTACGTTACGGTTAAGTACAATAAGTACCTCATCCGATCACGGATGGGTATCATACGTTGTACTGCCGGTCTCTTAAACTCCGGATAAAGTTTAATAACTAATTACATAGGGGGGAAATTTCAGCAAAATTTCAAGTTAAGGTGTTTTGATGCTGATACTTTGTGTACGGTAAATTTTTACCTAAAAATCAGATATGAAGATACCAAGAATTTCCATAAATAAGACCTTTAATGGCTAAAATTTGATTTCTTCGGGTCGGTGTGCCAAAATGGCTAAAAAGTAATTATGGTAATGAATTTGCAAGTCAATAACATCAAATAATAATAAAACATTTTATATGCAAAAAGGAAGTATAAGGGTTCAAACAGAGAACATTTTCCCAATTATTAAGAAATTTCTATACAGTGAACATGACATTTTTATCAGGGAACTGGTCAGTAATGCGGTTGATGCTACTCAAAAATTGAAAACGTTATCATCCATAGGTGAGGCAAAAGGAGAGTTGGGCGACCTGAGAATTGATGTGATCATCGATAAAGAGAAAGGAACGCTTACCATTGCTGATAAAGGTGTGGGTATGACAGCGGAAGAAGTTGACAAGTATATTAATCAGGTTGCTTTCAGCGGAGCAGAAGAATTTCTGGATAAATATAAAGGCCAGAATGAGAATAATATCATTGGGCATTTTGGTCTTGGATTTTATAGTTCATTTATGGTTAGTGAAAAGGTAGAGATCATTACTAAAAGTTTTCGGGATGATACAAAAGCTGTGAGATGGGAATGTGATGGCAGTCCGGAGTATATTTTAGAAGATACGGACAAGGATGAAAAAGGCACATCCATTGTTATGTATCTCAATGAAGAAAGCAAAGAGTTTTTGGAACCACAAAGGGTGAGTGCCGTGCTTCAGAAATTTTGCAAATTTTTACCGGTAGCCATTTATTTTGAGGATAAACAGATTAATAATACTTCGCCTGCATGGACAAAAAAGCCTGCTGATTTAACGACAGAAGATTATGAGAAATTTTATAAAGAATTATATCCCTTTGGTGAAACTCCGTTATTCTGGATACACCTGAATGTTGATTATCCTTTTAACTTAACCGGCATCCTGTATTTTCCAAAAATCAAGCAGAGTTATGAAATTCAAAAGGATAAGATACAGTTATACAGTAACCAGGTATTTGTAACAGATGAAGTAAAGGATATCGTTCCGGAATTTCTGATGCTGCTTCATGGTGTGATAGACAGTCCGGATATACCGTTGAATGTTAGCCGCAGTTATTTACAGGGCGATCCTAATGTAAAAAAGATCAATGCACATATTACTAAAAAGGTTGCAGATAAGCTGGAAGAGATATTCAATTTAGACAGGAAAGCATTCGAAGAAAAATGGGAAAGCCTTGGTTTATTTGTTAAGTACGGTATGATGACCGATGATAAATTTCTTGAAAAAGCAAATAAATTTTTTATCATGGAAGACAATGCAGGTAAATTTTATACGAATGAAGAGTATAAGATAGCTACAGAATCCCTGCAAAAAAATAAGGATGGCAAACAGGTCATATTATATACTACGAATCCTGTTCAGCAGGATGCATTTATTCAGCAAGCTACTGCAAAAGGGTATATCGTTGTGAAAGCGGAAACACTGGTGGATGCAGCGTTTATTAATACTGTGGAAATGAAATGGAATGATGTGATCTTTACCCGAGTTGATTCTGACATTGCTGATAATTTAATTGATAAATCGGAAGCCAATGATAGTGTACTAAGTAAAGATGATTCAGAAAAACTTAGATCTTTGTTTGATAAACCACAGGAAGGATTAAATCTGAATGTAGAAATAAAGGGGTTAAGCACAGATGCTCCCCCGGTAACAGCTACGCGGCCCGAACAGATGCGCCGAATGAAAGATATGGCTTCCATGGGTGGTGGTATGGCAGCCTGGTATGCTCAAATGCCTGATGAAGTTAATCTTACTATTAATGGCAATCATCCCATATTTCAAAACATACTTTCAGAAATTGATATTAGCAAGCAGGAAAAGGTTGTTAAGAACCTTGCAGATCTTGCGCTTTTATCGCAGGGTTTACTGACTGGTAATAATCTTACAAGTTTTATTAGCAGAAGTGTTGAGTTGATGGAAGGGAAGAAGCAAAATGTTGGAAACTAATTAATTTTAAAAACGAGATGACATCTTTTAAAAATGTCATCTCGTTTTTAAATCTAAAGAGGTAATTAAATTTCATTGAATGGCTTTATCTGTTCACTCAATCTTACATCTATCACTTTAAGCTGAAGTGTTTTATTTCCGTTCCATTCATTTTCATCAATAGTAAAAACGATGTCAAGTGGTTTCTTTAAACTTAACAGTTTAAATTTTTCATGCATATTGAAACCTATACCATTAAGAACAATATTATTTTGTTTTACTACAAATCTGATATGAAGTTCTTTTAGGATTTTTGAATAGCCGGTTTCTGTAACAGCTTTGGCGATAAATACAGGGTGCATATTTTCTGGTCCAAATGGCTCCATCTGTTTTAAAATATCAAAGAATGATTCTTTGATCTCTGAAAAGTTTATTTCTGCATCAATAATTATTTCGGGTATCAGCAACCTTTCATCGATTGTGGCAGAAACAACTTCATTGAATTTATTACTGAATGCCTGTACGTTTTCTGGAAGCAATGAAAGCCCCGCTGCTGCGAAATGTCCACCATAAGCAACCAGGTGTTCACGGCAGGCATATATAGCATCGTATAAATTAAAGCCTGTTACACTCCTGGCACTTCCAGTCACCAGGTCGCCACTTTTGGTTAGCACAACTGTTGGCCGGTAATAATGTTCTATCAGCCGCGAAGCAACAATACCTACCACGCCTTTGTGCCAGTCTGCTTTATATACCACAGATGATTTTTGGTTGATGAGTTTTTGATCTGCATTGATAAGTTCAAGGGCTTCCTGGGTAATACTACTATCCGCAATTTTTCTTTCGGTATTATCTGAATGAAGCATTCCTGCATATTCCAGTGCTTTATTATAATCTTCTTCAATAAAAAGCTGTACTGCTTTTCTGGCATCATCCATTCGGCCGGCAGCATTTATCCTTGGAGCAATTACAAAAACAACATTGGTTATGCTGAGTTCTTTTTGAATACCGCCCAGAAATATCAGCGCTTTGATTCCGGGTGCAGGATCTTTATTTATTTTTTTTAATCCAAAAAATGCCAGTGTTCTATTTTCGCCCGTCATGGGAACTATGTCTGCTGCAATGGCTGTTGCAACAAGGTCAAGATAACAATGGTATGTTTCCTCCGGTAAGGAATAAAATTCAGCAAGCGCTGTCATTAATTTAAATCCAACACCGCAGCCACAAAGTTCTTTATAAGGATAGTTACAATCTGACTGTTTGGGATTTAAAATAGCAACAGCATCCGGTAATGTTTTATCTGGTAAGTGATGATCACACACTATAAAATCTATATCTAACGTTTTGGCATAACCTATTAGTTCTACAGACTTGATTCCGCAATCCAGACAAATGATCAGACTGAATCCATTTTCAGCAGCATAGTCAATACCAGTTTTACTTACACCATAACCTTCGCGGTAACGATGTGGTATATAAAAACCTGTCAGAGAAGGGTCATAGATACCCGTAATAAACTGGTACATCGATGCCACTGAAGTTGTTCCGTCAACATCATAATCGCCGAAAATCAATATTTTTTCTTTTGTTGAAAGTGCGCTATCTATTCTGTCAACGGCTTTTTTCATGTCTTTCATGAGCCATGGACTGTGCAATGAATCTAATTGAGGGCGAAAGTAATTTTTTGCATCTTCAAAATTTTCAATACCTCTTTGTACAAGAATTTTACAAATAGCTATGTTTATACCAAGTGCTTGTTGTAAAATTTCAGCCTTAGTTTTCTCAAAGGGTAATATGTTCCATCTTTTTTCCAAGCAAGTATTAATATTTTCTATCTGTCGTATATCGGACAAGTTCTTCCAGCCCATTTCTTACAGGCGATTCATCAAACCGGTATAATATTTCCAATGCCTCATCCCGGTATGCATTCATTTTGTTTTCTGCGTATTTAATGCCTCCGCATTGTATAACTGACTGGATCACAAATTTCACACTTTCTTTATTCTTATTTTCATTTTTAAGAATGTAAATGATACGCTTTTTGGTGTTTTTATCAACCTTATTAAGCGTGTAAATCAACGGAAGTGTAAGTTTTTTTTCTTTGATATCATTCCCGGTTGGTTTGCCGATATCTTCACTACCATAAACAAAGAGATCGACATTGAACTGAAATGATATTCCAACTTTTTTTCAGAAAAATTTCATTTTTTAAGTAAAGATTACAACTTTGCTTGT
>JANOPU010000102.1:0-3240 GCA_031422055.1 Ferruginibacter sp. | reverse complement strand
ATTTTCCCAAATGATGTTACAACAGCAATGAATTTGGTTACACTAACAGATGTACCTACCAATACTGATGCTGGGGCAAGCGGAGGCCTAGATATGATGGCTGGAGGAGGCTTTTTTGTTGAAAATACTGTGTTACCCTTAAATCTGACTTCATTTTTTGGCAGCGTTGTTGATTACAATATCAACCTTACCTGGAAAACTGAAAATCAAATTAATTTTGACCGGTTTGAACTTGAAAGGTCTCTGAATAGTGGTAGTAGTTTTGAAAAGATAACAACGATAACTGTCGGTTCAACCCAACAAGGCAATTATAATTTTTCCGATATCAATATAGCACGACGAAATAACAAGGTATATTTATACCGGTTGAAAATGATCAATATGGATGGTTCATATTCATATAGTAACACAGTGGCTTTTAAATTTTCTAAAACATCTTCTTTTGGTATATTTCCAAATGTTATTAAACAAGCTCAAATATTCAATATACAAATTGCTGATAATGGAAATTTTAATAATTACAATGTCAGTATAATAGATAATGCCGGACGAATTATTAAAAATATGCGGGAATTACAAAATGGCCAATATCCTATTAGCTCCAGTGACTTTAAACCCGGTATTTATTTTATTAAAATAGAATCCGGGGAAGTGAAAAAAACATTAAAACTTATTGTGCAATAATTTATTTTGTATGCATTGTATTTGGATACATGTTGTGTATTTAATAGGGTGTTTTTAGCGCAGCGGATTTAACAAAAATAAATTATTTTGAATTTTTTCCAAACTTGAAAATAATATCATTTAGTCCAACAAAACAAACTCAACTACGGCATTTTTATCCAGATCGCTGCTCAACCTTACTTCATATCTTTTTTGTTTAGTGGTAATGATCATGATTGCAGTATTGGGAGGAACGCTACCTAAATTTTCAGCAACCATTTTAATCTTTTGAAACTGTTTATCCTTGTCGAGCGACAAATAAATTGAAAGTGGCTTATCATTTATCTTCCTGTTCATTAAAACCGGAATGTCATTCAGGTAAACTGATATAGTGTCATTGTCAATTTCGCCATTATCATATATAGCAAGCTGGATAGAATCTTTTTCAGCATTTGAAACTTCAATGATCTTTTGAATTTCTGCCTTCCTATTTAATTTTATACTGTCTTGTTTAATTATAACAGGTATAGGAGTGATAGGGTTAATTTGTTTAACTGTTGTTTCCTTTTTTGTAATGGTATCTTTTGGCCTTTCAAGCCAAACTTTATTATATGGCATGAATCCAAATTGGCTTTTTGTGCCTTTCCATCTTCCTTGTAAACGCCAGTTAGCTCCATTTGAAATTAGTTTTACATCATAAAACACCTCAATAATACCCATACCAAGATTAGTTTCAATTAAGCTCTCAGAAAATTTTGCAGTTGAATCACGTGGGTTAAATTTACCTGTTATTTTATGATGTTCATATCTGTTGTTGCCATAATATAAATGGCTTGCCCCCGAAAGAATGGAATCATTGTGTAAAGAGAGTTCTATGATCAATGAACTTGGATTCATATTTAGCAAGGTTTTGGAATAATTACCCGTCCAGGTTCCATTGATGACCTGTGAATGAGTTGTTGTATGATCAAAGAAAATGGCAACTATCAAAAAGATATAAAAAGATCTCATTTCTTTTTTTTGTAAAGGAAACCAAGTTTTTCTAATAATAATCCTTACGAATTGCTAAAAAGAAGAAATTGTATTGGGTATTGCTTAACGGATATTTTTTTTGGAAAGAAATAATAAGGCTTTTCTTTCATATGAGAAGAGATATACTGGCCAAATATTGAAAAGTTGACAATAAAAAGTACTTGCTATTAAATTAAAATTGAGTTATATTTATACCAGTTCTTTTAACGCTTTAAAAAATACGTTATGACAATCCTCGAAAAATTTGAATTTTGGGGTGACAGACATCACCCAAAATGGCTGGACATTATTCGTATAACTTTAGGTATTTTTCTTTGCTATAAAGGCATTGATTTTCTCCGCAATACCAGCAGTCTAGTTGGGCTAATGAAAAACACTTTTCCTTTTAGCGAATTTATGATTGTGTTATTAGGTCATTACGTCACTTTTGCGCATATCCTTGGCGGTTTGGCTTTAATCATTGGTTTGTTTACACGTGCAGCATGCCTGGTACAAATACCGGTTTTGATCGGTGCCATCATATTTGTAAACATTCATGCAAACAGCGATGTATTCAATCCTTACTCTGAATTGTTTTTATCAATTATTATTTTGTTGTTACTCATTTATTTTTTAATTATCGGTAATGGCCCGCTTTCTGTAAAAATTCCACCTGAAGAACATTTGAAAGAGCATGAAGATTATATCAATAAAGTGAAATAGGGTTTCCGGTATTTAAAGAGTAACCGGGAGTTGGGTAAATATTATATCAAGCTGGCTGATAAAAACCTGCCTGTCGGGTGCAGGTAAAAGGCATGAACATCGAATACCTAACAAGGCTAAAAATCCATAGTTAGATTTTTATCGTTTTGATTTGTGAAAGATACGCTGCATTTTTACATGATAAACATCTAAACATAAATCCAACGCTATGTTAAACAATTTTATCAAGGGTAATAACTTTACAGAAATACATTGGAGAATTCATAATTTTTTAATTCTTTCCATAAACACTTTTTCCTTAATTCTTTTGCTGATGTCCAATTCATTCTTATATTTCATCCAAAGAAGTAGAAAAATACATTTACTTATGTATGTAAAAAAAGTTTCAATTCAGTTTCTTGTAGTTATATTATTTTTGAATGCCTGCAATGCACCTGTAAATGTTGGAATAAAAAAAGATTTTAATACAGGCCTCATTGCTGCTTATTCAGGTATGGAGCCCGAAAAAGTATTATTGATAATGAATGATGAAGTTTTGAACCATACTGATATTCCATTAGGAGAAAGTTTTCTGTTGGTAAATGATGGCATTAAGGGGTTACAAGTGAAGAATGGAAAGGTTACAGTAGGTTGTTCATTAAAAATCAGTGACGAAAAAGGGAAAATACTGATGGATGAAAAGGACTTGTTTGCAGGTCAGGATACTTTTGAAGAAAAAGATGCAAAAATGCTGAAATGTACCGTAGGCACTGGAAAGCCAATGGAATGGGAAGAAAAATATAATGTAACAGTTACATTCTGGGATAAGAATGGGACAGGTAAAATTGAAAATAAAGTTGCAAT
>JANOPU010000101.1:0-23808 GCA_031422055.1 Ferruginibacter sp. | reverse complement strand
TGGGACGGAGATAATTTTTATCGTATCCGCAGTGTCGGGATCAACAGCGAAGCCAAACAGAGCCAGGTTGTAAAAGTGAATATGGGTAAACTGCCTTCATCTATTACAGTATTCCCTAATCCGGTACGTGAGGATGGAATGCTGTATGTGAATCTGGACAACAAAGCGGCGGGAACCTACCAGGTGAAACTATTGAATGCCAAAGGTCAGACGGTGATGCTGAAAACATTGAACCATGCCGGTGGCAGCAGTGTGTATAGCATTATGTTGGATAAATTGGTAGTACATGGTAACTACCTGGTAAATATTACCGGAGAGGATAATAATAATTTCACGTTTAAAGTTGTTTTTTAATAATGTTCCTTTAATTTTGTAAAAAAAGAGAGACACCGATGATACGATTAAAAAAATATGTGGTTTTGACGGGAGTACTTCTATTATTTAATGCTATACAGCCATTTAATGTGATAGCACAGGCAGTTTCAGATCCCGGTTGCGATCCGCTGGATCCATTATGTCCGATTGATGGCGGATTGAGTTTATTAATTGCAGCCGGTATAGGCATTGGTGCTAAAAAAGCTTATGATAAAAAAAAGAACTCAGTTGACCTTTAAGTAATATAACTGGAATACTGTATTTTAATAAGGATTTAAAAGAGAGATGATTATACTGATCGTCTCTCTTTTAATTTAATGTATAATAGCAGTATCAAACTTCTCCGAAGGAGTCGGGAGTTCCTCAAACATCAAACCTCAAACTTCCTCTGCCTCTATTCAATTTTTTATTTCTCAACTATTTTAACGAATTTTACCATATTGCAACCTGATAAGAAATAAGGTTGTATTATTGAGTCCTGAAATTATGAAGAAAGCATTTTATAGTGGGTTTTTCCTGAAACCGTTTAGTTTCCTTTTGGCTGCAATACTAGGCTTTGGGATCATTAGTTTGTTAGCATCTTGCAGGATTACAAAAAACGCCTATTTTTTTGAAACTTTGCAGAAAGACAGTACTCTTAGCGGGTTAGTCAATAAAGACCTTGAATCAAAGATCATCAAAGGAGATAACCTTGGCATTATCATTAGCAGTTTGAATAAAGATGAAGACATGATGTTTAATACCGGCTCGGGGGTCAGTTCAATAAACAGTAGTGCTATTTTTCCGGTTGATCAGGATGGCAACATCATGATACACAAACTTGGATTGATAAAAGCTGCCGGAAATACACGAAAAGAGCTGGCTTTGTTAATTCAGAAAAATCTGGCACCATTTTTAAAAGATCCCATTGTAAATGTTCAATACCTTAACCGTAAAGTAACAGTTATGGGTGAAGTGGAAAGGCCACAGGTAATTAATATGCTGGATGAACAATTGTCTGTAATTGATGCTATTGTTATTTGTGGTGATGCAAAGCAATATGCAAAACGTGATAATATATTAGTGATAAGAGAAGAAGGAAATCAGAAAAAAGTAAAGGTCCTGAATTTCAAGGATGCTTCTATATTTTCATCTCCCTGGTATTATTTGCAATCCAATGATATTGTATATGTGGTGCCGGATGTAGTTAAGCGCCAAACGGAAGAAAAAAGAGCCAGGTTCCAGACTAATTTTGCATTAGCTATATCATCTATTTCTTTATTGATTATTATTCTTGACAGGATCATACGATAATCAAAGCTATTTTACTATTATGATTGAAGAACAATTGCTTGAAGAGAAACCTTCAACAAACATACTGGCTCTTATCGTTCACCGCTATCTGCCGTATTGGCCCATATTTGTTGTGTTCGTCGCAATAACTATGTCGATAGCCTATGTTTACCTGCGTGCTCAAACGCGTATTTATGTTGCTTCTGCAAAAGTATTATTAAAAGATCCTCAAAAAAGCGGTGGAGACAGTAAAGTGCTGGATGCTCTTAATATTTTCAGTGAGAAAAAGATCGTTGAAAATGAAATTATCGTGTTACGGTCAAATACAATCATGCAGGAAATTGTTAAACAATTAGACCTGTATACAACTGTTTATAACAAAGGGAATGTACAAACAGAGGAATTATATGGAGAAAGTTCACCCATTGTATTTGAAGCTGAAAATAAGGACAGTATCGTTGGTGGCGGGAAGTATACTTTTTTTATTAACTGGGAAAAACATTTTGTAGAAATTGGAGGTCAAAATATTCCTTTTGACGGACAAGTAAATATTAATAACACTTTTTATCGTATCAGGATAAATCCGCTTTATTCAAGCGCTATAACCGGCAAGAATTTCTATGTAGTATTCAACACAGTTCCTGCAGCCGCATCAGTTATTATAAGCAGTTTAAAAGCTACTCCTTTATCATACAATTCAACAGTTATAGACCTGGGTATTGAAACACCTGTGCCAGAAAGAGGTGTTAAGATCCTTAACAAGTTATTTGAAGTATATAATATTGCAGGCATTGATGATAAGAACCAAATAGCCACAAAAACACTCCGTTTCATTGACGACCGTCTAAATACTGTTGCAAGACAATTAGATAGTGTTGAACGGAATATAGAAAGTTATAAATCAAGAGAATCTGCCATTGACCTTGGGGTACAGAGTTCATTATATTTTACGAATGTTAAAGAACTGGATAAACGTAAAAGTGAAGTGGATCTTCAACTGGAAGTTTTAAAGGATATCGAAACGTACGTAAACCGGAAAGCAGGTAAACCAGGAACAGTTCCTTCACTGTTATTGATTAACGATCCAACTATGTCGTCCCTTTTGGGGCAATTGTATAGTGCAGAATTTGATTTGGATCGGATAAACGCTACCGTTGGAAATAAAAGTGAATCCGTATTACTTGCAGAAGAAAAAGTCAGGCGTATTAAAATTGACATTCGTGAAAATATTGGAAATGTACGCACTAGCCTCAAAATGGTGATTGCAAGTATAAATTCAAATATCGCTTTGAATAACAGTATTTTGAACGAAGTGCCAAAGAAGGAAAGAGGATTACTTGAGATCAGCAGACAACAGATCATTAAAAGTAATATTTATACTTACCTGTTACAAAAAAGAGAGGAAACAGCCCTTTCCTCAGCATCTACATCAGCTGATCTTAGAATATTAGAGAATGGTTTCTGGTATGGACCTATCAGACCATTACCCAAAAATTATTACCTAATTGGTTTTTTGGTTGGACTGATAGCATTTCTGTTGTATGTACAAATACAGGAGCAATTCAATAATAAAATATTGTTTCGTACTCAGGTTGAAAATAAATCTAAAATTCCTATCGTTGCAGAAATATTGCAATCAAACAATAAAAATCCTATTGCTATTACCGAAGGAAAACGAACAGTTATTGCCGAACAGTTTCGTTCCATGAGAACCAACTTAACCTTCATGGGGTTAAGTGATAAGAATAAAACCATCCTGGTTACTTCGAGTATTTCAGGTGAGGGAAAAAGTTTTATTGCTACAAACCTGGCCATGAGTATTACACTAACGGGAAAAAAAGTAGCCTTACTTGAAATGGATCTGCGCAAGCCAAAATTGAGTAAAGAACTTGGTATAAAAAAAGATCCCGGAATTTCCAGTTACCTGATAGGAAAAGCAACGATAGAAGAGATTACCAAGCCAACCAGTTATTCAAATCTTTTCCTTATAACTGCCGGCCCCATACCTCCAAACCCAACAGAACTGATCCAACTTCCGGCTTTTGGTGAAATGATTGAAGCACTAAAGAAAAATTTTGATTTTATTATTATAGATTCTGCTCCTATTGGCCCGGTAACAGATGCCCAACTGTTGAGTAAATACGCAGAAATAACCCTTTTTGTAGTAAGGCATGCAGTAACACCAACATTCTTCCTCCGGCTTATTGAAAGCCTTAAGAAAGATAAAAAATTCAACAATATGTGTGTGGTATTTAACGGGATCAAGCCACGCGGTGTTTCTCTCTTTAATTATGGTTTTGGAGGGTATGGAAATGGATATGGTTATGGTTACGGTTACGGCTACGGGTATGGCTACGGCTATGGCAGTGATGGTGGATCCTATTATCATGCAGAAGGTGGATTACCGGGATTTAAAGACCTGTTTGGGTTTACAACGTATATTAAGAAATTAATTAAAAAAATAAAACGGCGTAGATAATAGAATGAAGTTGCTGTTTCAGCTATTTTAATATTCCGTTATATAGTATTACCTCAATTTGTATTTTTTACTAGGAATGAAATATCTCAGGAAGATTTACATTCTTTAGAATGACCATTTTGGGGAACTGCTATTTTGAATGCATATAATATTTATTGTTGTTAAATCTCTTCAATTACAAATAAACTTGTGACTGAGGAGCAGCGAAGCTTTGAAAGTTCATGAATGAAATTAAAAAATGGTATGTAGTTTATACCAGGCCGCGATGGGAAAAAAAAGTTGCCGGGGTGTTGCTAGCTAAAGGTATTGAACATTATTGCCCGCTCAATAAGGTAATGAAACAATGGAGTGACCGTAAAAAAATTGTATTGGAACCACTTTTCAAAGGATATATTTTCGTTAAACTGCAGGATACCACAAAATGGGAAATTAAAAATATTGATGGGATACTCAATTTTGTTTATTGGCTTGGCAAGCCAGCATTAGTAAAGGAAACAGAAATTGTTACCATAAAAAAATTCTTGCAGGAATTCAGCGCAGTGGAAGTTATAGAAAAGCGGCTCGATATTAATTCAAAGGTATTGATAAAGCAAGGGGTACTCATGAACTATCATGGTATTATCGTTGAGGTTCATGGCAATAAGGCCAAAGTAAATATTGAAAGTATGGGAATACAGTTAAGTGCTGTTTTTGATAAGAAAAATCTCGAAACTGTTTTATAATATAGAATTCCTTTTGTAATAGATGTTTAGCCGCTATGGAATGCATCATATCTCAATAATTTAATTTAGCAGCAGCAAATCTGACCTATAAAAAATGTGTAGAATCGCAGGAATGTTTCATCCATTAATGGATATAGTGCAACAGGAAGAAATTGTGTTGCAGATGTGCAAACTACAGCAGCACGGTGGCCCCGATGATGAAGGGATATTCAGTTCAGCATCAGATAAAATAGTTTTGGGTAACAGGCGGCTTGCATTGTTTGATCTTTCAAGTGCCGGGCATCAGCCTATGCAATACGAAAATCGTTATTGGATAACCTATAACGGGGAAATCTATAATTTTCATGAACTCCGGGAAGAGTTGACAGCTCTGGGCCATCGTTTCAATACTCAGACTGATACTGAAGTAATACTGGCAGCATATAGCCGTTGGGGAGTTCAGAGTTTTGCAAGGCTAAACGGAATGTTTGCCTTTGCTATCTGGGATTCGGTTGAAAAAGAACTATTACTTGTCAGGGATCCGGCTGGAATGAAACCACTTTATTACAGCAGGGAAGATCAGGGGATCTCTTTTGCATCCGAGATCAGGGCAATGGAAATAATACCAACATTACAAGAGCATAATGATAAATGGCCTGTTTATCTGATGGCTTACGGGCATATACCCGAACCCGTTACCACACTTACAAAAGTATTTCCGTTAACAAAAGGTTGCTTTTTAAAATACAATAGTCTTAAAAATGACTTTATACTTCAGCATTACAAACATTTTAATTATTATCCTGTAATAAATGATGAAGCATTAGCTGTTTCATCAATACAGAAACAGTTAAGTATATCTGTTAAGCGCCACATGCTATCAGATGCGCCGATTGGTATTTTTTTAAGTGGCGGTGTAGATTCGGGTATATTATCATTATTGGCTGCTGCTGAAGATCCGGGGAAATTAAAAAGCCTTTCACTTTTTTTTGAAGAAACTGAATATTCTGAAAAGAAATACCAGGACATTCTGATTGAAAAGATAGGTTGCAGCAACCGGCAATATCTTTTAAAGGAATCTGAATTTCATGATTGTTTTCCCGGTATTTTAAATGCAATGGACATGCCATGTTGCGATGGTATCAATACATGGTTCATCAGTAAGTATGCCAGGCAACAAGGTTTAAAAGCGGTATTGTCGGGAATCGGTGGAGATGAACTTTTTGGAGGATATCCTTCTTTTAACAGGATTGGTGTTGCATCATTTTTACAAAGATTACCGGTTATCTCGATCAATGCGATGAGACGAAGCAATTACAAACAACTTAACAGGTTATCTTACCTGAATATGGATGGTGTAAAGGGTATCTATCTTTTTTTACGTGGGCATTATACTCCTCTGGAGATCGCAAAGCAACTTGATTCCACTGAAAATGAGGTTTGGGATATACTGAATGATTTGCCTGTCTTTCCAGATCTTCCTAATTTACCTATAAAGGAAAAAGCAAGCTGGATGGAATTGAATATATATATGCAAAACCAGTTACTAAGGGATGCTGATGTAATGGGAATGGCAAATGGGGTTGAGATAAGAGTGCCTTTTTTGGATAATGATTTCATTAAACTGGCACTTTCAATTGATCCTGATGTGAAATATGAAGGAAATGGCCCTAAGCCATTATTAATCAAATCATATAAAAACGAATTACCGGAAATGATCTGGAACAGGCCAAAAATGGGTTTCAGCTTTCCTTTCGCCGAATGGTTATCTAAAAGCGGTTTTGTAAAAGAATTGATGGAAGATGGGAATAAAAGTACTTTATTAAATTATCAGAAGTTCATGAAAGGCGAAATGCATTGGTCTCACCTGATGTCACTGATCCTTATCAATAACAGGGAATATGCATAACGATATTTTATTTCTAACGCTAAAGGTTTTTTCTTCAACAGGAGGCATTGAAAAAGTATGTCGTATTGCAGGAAAGGCCATGTATGAAAACTGCATTCGTTTCAATAAGAGATTGAAAATATTTAGCATGCATGACAATTTCGCATCATCGCATGATAATGTATATTTTCCGATGGATATCTTTAGTGGCTTCAATGCACAAAAGATAAATTTCATGTGGCATGCAGTAAAACATGGCCGAAATAGCAAGGTTATCATTTTAAGCCATATTAATCTGTTGCTGGCTGCTTGGCTTACAAAAAAAATTAATCCTTCTGTTAAAATCATTTTATTTGCACATGGAATTGAAGTTTGGCCAAAACTGAGTAATGCTAAAAGAAAAATGCTGGATTGCTGTACTGAAATTGTTTCTGTTAGCGATTACACCCGTAAAAAGATCATTGAAGTACATGGAGTAGACCCATTGAAATGTACAGTAATGAATAATTGCCTCGATCCGTTTTTGCCATTATCGAAAAATGTTGGAATAAACCTTGCATTGAAAGAAAAGTATGGTTTCCATTCAACAAATAAAATTCTTTTTACTTTGTCCAGGCTTTCGGCCAAAGAAAGGTACAAAGGATACGACAAAGTAATGGAAGCAATGGTTCAAATTAATGATAATGAAGTCCGGTATCTGATTGCCGGTAGTTATGATGAAGAAGAAAAAGCGTTTATTGATACGTTGATAATAAAATTAAAATTAGAGGGACGTGTTGTGCTGACCGGCTTTATTTCTGAAGAAGATGTGGCATCTTATTTCGCAATGTCGGATTGTTATGTAATGCCCAGTGTAAAAGAAGGGTTTGGTATTGTTTTTATTGAAGCCATGTATTATGGAATACCGGTCATTGCCGGTAATGCAGACGGGTCAGTTGATGCATTAATTAATGGACGATTAGGTTTACTGGTCGACCCTTCCAGTATTATTGAAATAAGAAATGCTATACAAAATATATTAACGAATAAGGGAAAATATTTGCCGGATAAAAAAATATTGATGGAAAATTTCAGCTATGATTCTTATAAGCAAAAATTAAACAGTCTTTTTAAGAGGATTTCATTGTGAATTAAATATTTATTCAGGTACCTGAAAGAATAATAGAAAAGTGAAACCGAAATTTTATAATGATTACTACAGATAATAAAAATGCAGACCCGGAAATAAAAGGACAATGGGACCTAACCATTGAACCTGGCCGTGCAGAAAAAAATTATTGGAGAGATCTTTGGCGATACAGGGATCTTTTTTATATTTTAAGCTGGCGGGATATAAAAGTGCGCTACAAACAGACAATTGTTGGAGCAGCTTGGAGTGTGATACGTCCGGTTCTTACAACCATTATTTTTACTATTTTATTCAGCCGTATCGCAGATCTTAAAAATCCCGGCACTGCACCTTATGCTTTGATGGTATTTGCCGGTATGCTACCCTGGCAGTTCTTTAGTAATGCATTAAGTGAAAGTAGCAGCAGCCTCATCGGAAATGCAAACCTGATCACTAAAGTGTATTTTCCCAGAATGATCATTCCGGCGAGTTCTGTAATTACAAGCCTGGTCGATCTCGCTATTTCATTTATACTTATGTTAGGGATGTTTATCTGGTATGGTTACATGCCTTCCTGGCATATCATTTTTTTTCCGCTATTTGTATTATTGGCATTTACCTGTGCTTTTGGTATTGGCCTATATTTAACGGCTGTAAATGTGAAGTTTAGAGATTTTCGATACATTATTCCATTTATTGTGCAGTTTGGCTTATACGTTAGTCCGGTTGGGTTCAATAGTTTTGTTGTAACAGATAAATGGAGAATGTTATATTCACTAAATCCCATGGTTGGAGTAATTGATGGATTTCGCTGGTGCTTACTTGGCGACCCGATGCACTGGCGCTCATTTATAGTATCAGTTGCCATAACGATAAGTTTTTTGTGGTTTGGGATTTATTACTTTAGAAAAATGGAGCGGACTTTTGCGGATAATATTTAGGAGGGAAGGTTGAGGTTAAGGTTGAGGTTAAGGATGAGGTTAAGGTTGAGCAGAATAGCAAATACTTAAGTTAAAAATGTATAAGGATTTTCAGGAGTTACCGGTTTGGCAGATGGCGATGCAGGTTGCAGTTGATATTTTTGCATTAACTGAATCTTTACCGCGAAAAGAAGATTATGGGTTGACCTCGCAAATACGAAGATCATCTTTAAGTATATCAGATAATATAGCAGAAGGATTTGGAAGGCATCACACAGCGGATAAGATAAAATTTTATATTTATTCCCGTGGTTCTGCAAATGAAACAAAGAATCAATTAATATATGGTAACAAAGTCGGATACTTTGAAGAAGTAAAAAAGGAAGAGTTTATCACAATCCTCAATACTATAATTGAATCACTAAATAAATTAATAAAGTCTCTGAATGCTTAACCTCACCCTTAACCTTAACCTCAACATACTTTCTCAATGTCCAAAATAATACAGGTTTCTGGTCTCTCCAAAAGCTACATGATCACTCATGAAGGGAAAGAAAATTATACGGCTTTAAGAGATGTATTAACAAACAAAGCAAAAAAAATATTCAGTTTCGCAAAACCCTTAACCTCAGCCTTAACCTCAACCTCGCCCTCCACCTCAAAAGAAGAATTTTGGGCATTAAAAGATATCAGTTTCAATATTGAACAAGGCGACAGGGTTGGCATCATTGGAAGAAACGGTGCTGGCAAGTCTACTTTACTAAAGATACTTAGCCGGATAACTGAACCTACCAGCGGTAACATTAAAATAAAAGGCAGGGTTGCTTCTCTATTGGAAGTTGGAACAGGATTTCACCCTGAATTGACCGGTAAAGAAAATATATTTCTCAATGGGGCCATACTCGGAATGAACAGGGCAGAGATAAAAAAACATTTTGATGCTATTGTTGATTTTGCCGAAATAGAAAAATTTTTAGATACACCGGTAAAAAGGTACAGCAGCGGTATGTATATGCGTTTAGCCTTTGCAGTTGCTGCACATCTTGAACCTGAGATACTTGTGGTTGATGAAGTACTTGCAGTTGGGGATGCTCAGTTTCAAAAGAAATGCCTTGGAAAAATGGAAGAAGTGAGTAAGAATGAGGGAAGAACAGTGTTGTTTGTAAGTCACAATATGGCAGCAATACAGGTTTTAACAAATGTGGGTTTATTTTTAAATGAAGGACGGTTAGAATATTTTGGTAATATAGAACAGACGATTAAAACTTATAGTGACACTTTTGTTGCTAACCGCAATAACGCCATTCAAAAGGATCTTGGAAAGGGTACGCATACCAGGATCATTAAGATTGGATTGATTAATTTAAATGGCGAACAAACCCATACTTACAATATAGGGGAGTATTTAATAGTGGAAGCCATCATAGCAACAGACGGTAAAGAAAACATGTCTTTGGAAATATTTCTGGCTGACAGCAGTTCTCAGGTTAAAATCGGATTGATGTCATTTTACCAATTTGAGCGTGTAACACTTCCGGGTAGTCCGGGTGTTTATAAATACACAATTAAAATTAATCCTATCAATCTTGCTTCCGGAAATTACCATTTAGATGCAGCAACTTCATTTGCAAATGTTGGATGGGATCATTTGATCGTGCAGGCTGTTGACTTTGAAATTAATTTTTCAAATCCTACCGGAACTGTCTGGGATTTTAAAAGTTCTTACGGTTATGGAAGCGTTGCACTTACCTGTAAAGAAATAAAAAATGATCTGATCCAACATATTAATTCAATTAATGAGTATGTTGATTAATAAGATACGGAACCGTGTCAAAATTCATACATACCGTACAAAGTATGCGCTAAGAATATTTTGGTACAAATGTTTAATGAAAACCGGACAGTTTGATAATAATAATAAAATCGACGAACTTACTTTTGATGACGAATGGGAATACAGAATAAAAATTGCACTTGAATCAAAGTATAATGCACATATTCCCAGAGTAGCTGAAGCAGGAAATATTTGTAATGGTTTCCAGGTTATGCATAATGGTATTTTGGTTTCTATTGGTGATTATTATGGGTTGCCGATCACTAAAATGCTTCACATGAATAAAGGTGTTCATGAACCTGAAGAAGAAAAGATTTTCATGGAAGTTATCAATAAAATGCCTGATAATCCTGTTATGATTGAAATGGGATCTTTCTGGGCATTTTATTCTATGTGGTTCTTAAAGGCTACAAAAAACGGAAAGGTTTTCATGATAGAGCCTGAAAAAAAGAATTTACTGATTGGAGAAAAAAATCTTAAAAAGAATAAATTAACTGCATCTATCGATAATTTATTTATTGGAAAGATAAGTTCAAATACTGGTGATACACCGGTAGTCTGCCTGGATGATTATATAAAAGAAAAAGAGATCATGCATATTAATATTGCTCATGCCGACATACAGGGATTTGAATCAGATATGCTGGAAGGAGCTGCGAATTGTCTGTTGGCAAGGAAAATCGATTATTTTTTTGTAAGTACGCATACAAATGAATTGCATTACAAGTGTATTGACTATTTGAAAGAGGCTGAATATAAAATTGTATTTCAGGTTGATTTAACAAAGGCGGCTTCTTTTGATGGTTTTATACTGGCAATATCTCCTGCTATTCATTGGGATTAGTTTTATTAAGTATAAACTCCTTTAACTGATTAATTTTAATGTCAAATTCTTTCTTAAAAAAATTAATTAAATCAACAGTATATAAATGGTTCCTTAATCAAAAGGGATCTTTTACATATTATGGAGAGCCCGTTTTCTTTCCAAAAAATTCATCCACTTTTAACCTGGCAATAAGAGATGGTATTTATGAACAGGATATTCTGAAATTTATTAGTGCTTTTGTAAAAGATCAATCGGTTTATATTGATATCGGTGCAAATATTGGATTGATGAGCATTCCGATATTAAAAAGGCATACTACTGTCAGGGTTCTTTCTTTTGAAGCATCACCCAATACTTTCAAATATTTAAAAAAAAACTGGGGAAATTCGTCAGTTAAAGACCGTTGGACAATTTATAATAATGCAGTAAGTAATAGCAATGATGAAATGGATTTCTTTACAACTGCAAGTGCTGATGGTGCATATGAAAGTATAAAAGACACCAAAAGAGTCAGTTTTTCCGGGAGAATAAAAGTGCAGGGGATTACTATTGATGAAGTATGGACAAGTCTAAATAAACCCCTCGTTTCCTTTATTAAAAGTGATATTGAAGGAGCTGACCTCATGGCTTTACAGGGAGCGCTAACCTGTATAAATGAATGTAAGCCAATGATCATGTTGGAATGGAATAAAATTAATATACTCGCATTTCAATTTACACATAACGATCTGATGAATTTCTGCAGTAATATCAAATACAAATGTTATGCGGTTCCTTCGCTGATTGTTATTACTAATGAAAAGGAATTGGAATTGCATGCTGTTGTTACAGAGAATTTCCTGTTTATACCGGACTAAACAAATTAAGGATGTATTAAAATTGTCATTGATTGGTGAAAACAGCACAACTATTCGGAAGATGTTACCACAGATTCACAGATTTTCTATCGTTGATCACTTTTACTTTCTCAGCTATATGAAAGTCAATAATCGTATAATTAATTAGTAATTTAATCTGTGAATCAGTGGCAAAAAATTTATTGTTAGATTAACAGAAGATTTCTAAAACATTCATAATAAATTCTTCCGAACACAATGGCTAATCGGATGCGATAATTTAATATACACTCCCTCTTCACATGGAACTAAAAAATATAAAATTATACATTTAAGAATGAAAAAAATACTGGTAACCGGTTCTTCTGGTTTGATTGGTTCTGAAGTATGTGTTCATTTTGCAAATTTGGGATGGGAGATTCATGGAATTGATAATAACCAACGGGCAGTTTTTTTTGGTGCCGGTGGCGATACAAGATGGAACCAGGAACGATTACAAAAAAGCCTGAAATACTTTCATCACCATGAACTGGATATTAGAAACCGTGACGGAATTATTGCACTCATCAGTGAAATAAAGCCTGATGCTATTGTCCATGCTGCTGCTCAACCAAGCCACGATAAGGCTGCCGATATTCCATTTGATGATTTTGATACCAATGCTACCGGTACACTCAATATGCTGGAAGCTACCCGTCGTTTTAACATCAGTATCCCTTTCATACATATGAGCACCAATAAAGTGTATGGCGATGCACCTAACAGGATCGTTATGAAAGAACTGGAAACCCGGTGGGATTATGATGACACAAACTATAGTCATGGTATCCCTGAATCTTTTACAATAGATCAAAGCAAACATTCATTATTTGGTGCCTCAAAAGTTGCTGCTGATGTTATGGTGCAGGAGTATGGAAAATACTTTAACATGCCTACCTGTTCACTCAGGGGTGGTTGTCTTACCGGGCCAAATCATAGCGGAGTTGAATTGCATGGTTTTTTAAGTTACCTGGTGAAATGTAATCTTGAAAAAAAGAAATACTGCATATTTGGTTATAAAGGAAAACAAGTCAGAGATAATATACATTCATACGATGTTGCCAGGTTCATAGAAGAATTCATAAAGGCTCCACGTAACGGAGAAGTATATAACCTTGGGGGAGGTAAGGATAACACCTGTTCCATTCTGGAAGCTTTTCGTATTACAGAATCATTTACCGGGTTACCAATGGAATACATCTATGATGAAAAGAACAGGGATGGAGATCATATTTGTTACTATAGTGATCTTCGTAAAATAAGATCGCATTACCCGAATTGGAATATAACAAAATCTCTTATTGAAACCATTGAAGAAATTGTAGAAAACAGGAAAGCACGTATCTGATCTATGTCAAAAAAAAATCCTCCAAAAATATTATATATGGCTGATGTACCGGTTGAATTGAGTTCAGCCGGAGCTACATTGTTATACAGGTTATTGCAACATTATCCTAAAGAAAAATTACTCATCATTCAAGGGGTTGGAATAGATGAAAACCAGCCAAGAATAGCAGGTGTGCAATACCACGTATCAAAATCAAGGTTAGAAAGGCTCAGGTACACACGTTTTGCAAAATACAGTAAAGGTCTTTTTTTAGCTGACCAGCTATTGCTTTCCGGTAAATCGAAAAAGCTCATTCAGACTTTTAAGCCTGATGTAATTCTTACTGCTACAATGAGGTTAATGTGGCTGAGTGCATTCCGTTTTTCGGAACAGTTTAATATTCCACTCTATGTAATATTACATGATGACTGGCTTACTTCTGAAGATCATGGAAAATGGCAAAAGTATCTGGCAGATATGTTTGGGAAAATGTACCGGCATGCATCGGGCAGGTTTTGTATTTCTCCAACAATGGAAAAATATTATTTTTCACTATATGGGGTTCATGGTGATATTGTATATCCATCCAGGGGAAAAGACGATCATATTTTTCCAGTGAAGTTGGAAAATAAAGGAAACAATAAAAAGCTAAAATATTGTTATGCAGGCTCGTTGTACACCGGTGATTTTGCACCGATGCTTGACTTGATCGCTTATCATATCGGAAAACAGAAAGGTGAACTGCATATCTTTTCATATTGGGATAAGGAGATGTTGGCTCAATATGCAAATCTGTCTGAAAAACATGTGATCTTCCATTCTTTTATGCATTCTACCGATCTAATGCGAAAAATGAATGAAGAAATGGATGTTGCACTATTGCTCAATTCATTTGTTAATGAAGAATCATTTAAATATAATTTTTCAAGTAAGCTGGTTGATTATATTTCTGCAGGGTTACCCGTTTTGTTTTGGGGGCCTGCATCTTCCGGTTCTATTGCATGGGCTTCTTCATTTGGTTATGATGCTATTGTTACAGAGCAAGATTCGAAACTTACCGGAAATCTTATAAAGGAATTTAATAACAATGATAAACGCTTGAAATGGGCAAAGCAGATACAGGAACTTGGACTGAAAGAATTTAGCTATGAACAGAACTACCATACTTTCATAAAGAGGATTTCTTCCTGAAATTATTATTGAATGAGATTAACCGATGAAAATTATTGGAACGATGGCTACTCCGGGCAACAGTTTGGCGAAGCTAAGGAAGGCGCATTAATCGATTTTCTGCAAGCTCATATAGACAGTTGTGCACATAAAACTTGTCTCGAAATTGGCAGTTTCCCCGGATCATATATTCCGGTTATAGGTAGAAAAGGGTACCAGATGAATGGTATTGATTTTAATAAAAGAAATGAGGATGAACTACCAAAATGGCTGATTTCATTAGGTTTAAGCGTTGGCCAATTTCATTCGGGAGATTATTTTGAATTTATTAAAAACCATAACACACAATATGACCTTGTTTGTTCATTTGGATTTATTGAACATTTTGAAAATTATAAAGAAGTGATACAATCACATGTAGATCTGCTTAAGCCTAACGGGATAATTATAATTACAACCCCAAATTTCAAAGGTTGGATGCAATATCTTCCTCATAAAATATTTGATAATGAGAATCTGAAAAAACATAATTTAAAAAGCATGAGCCCAGATGAATGGCGAAAAATTTTACTATCGAATGGATTTGAAGTTAAATTTTTCGGATGGTTTGGAAAATATGAATTTTGGGTTGATCTGAATCAAAAAAGATCAAAGCTGCAGCTTTTTTTACTAAAAAATGTTAGTCGCTTTATTTTTAATTTCAATAAAATTATCAAAAAGGCAGGGAAGGAATCAAAAAATTATTCTGCTTTTTGCGGGATAGTTGCTGAAAGAAAACAATGAAAATTGCACTTGTAACAAATTTTCTATATCCTGACGGGCTGGGTGGTACTGAATTATATTGTTACCAATTGGCGAATGCATTAATTGACAGAGGAAATGAGGTTTATTGGTTTGTACCAAATTTCAACTCATCAAAAAGTATTTTAGAAGAAAGAGGAAAGGGGATCAAAATAGTTAAGTTTGCTGCTATTGATCATAATGGTTATCCAGTGTTGAATTTCATTACAAGGTCGTTTACACAGGAAATGAAAGCTCGTAATATTCTTATTGCACATTTTAATGAATTTGGCGGGGATGATGGAATCAGTGCAGGTTTACTCGAGGCAACAAAAATGAATGGAATCGCAACAATTGTAACACTTCATTTGGCCAGTTATGTTTGCCAAACAGGTACTTTACATTATGGAGGTATTCAACCATGTAATGGTAAAATGATTCAAGAACGTTGTAGCAGTTGCCATTTATTTTCAAACAGAACATCTTATTATAAATTGAATATTACTATAACAAGATTATTTGAGAATATTTTAAAAATAAGTGGAGTGAATTCCTTGTCGAGAATAAAACGTCTGACAGCAGGAATCAACTTAAAGCAGGTTTTCATTTCTGCCATTGCAATACATGCAGATAAAATAGTTTCCTTAACACATTGGTTTAAAAATGTATTACTTATTAATAATGTCCCTGATCATAAAATTGTTTGTTTAACCCAGGTTTCTCCGGAATTGAATGAATTATTGCCCGGTAACGACGATACCATACGTAGCGGATATTTATTTGTTGGCAGAGTAAATAAAGAAAAAGGAGTTGATCTTATTCTCGATATCGCAGCAAGACTCAAAAAACATTCACCCTCAATAGTGATTGACTTATATGGCCCTTACACACCAACAGACGTACTTCCACATACTAAGATCTCTAATCTCAACAACTTTGATAATGTACGTTATAAAGGGATATTACTACCCAATGAGGTTTTAAGTGTTATGAATAAATATAAAGCGGTGATCCTGCCTTCAAGAGTAGCAGAAATGGCTCCGTTGATCATCATGGAAGCCAATAAATTGAAATTACCAGTCATAGCTTCTGATGTACCCGGATCTTCAGAATTGATTAAACAATTTGAATGCGGATTAATCTTCAAATACCTTTCTATTGATGACTTGTTTAATAAAATCATTGAAATTGAAAATGATGAACATGATTTTGCTTTTAAGCAACCTATGGAAAATAGTTTTTATGATCTGGCAAAAAAATATGAAAAGATTTATGAAAGTGTTTAAACAAAAGAATGATAATAAAGTGGCTACGATACAAATATTATCGGATCAATACAATTGCGGGTAACTGTAAATGAGAAATTTTTTCAAAGGCACGTGGCGGTTTATTCAACCTTTTAAGACATACGGATTAAAATATCCAATAAAAATATGGGGTGCTTATATTGATTTTTATAAAAGTTGGAAACAATATAAAAAAAAAGGTGGCAAGCTTTACTTCAAATATATTTACCCCAATCTGAATTTAAACAGGCTTGACGGTCAAAGTGGCGGTGGTCAATATTTTTATCAGGATATCTGGGCGCTTAAAATACTTTCCAGGCTTAAACCGATAATGCATTATGACATCGGTAGCCGATTCGATGGTTTTACAGGCCAGGCTACAGCCATTTGCCATGTAACTTCGATTGATATTAGACCACCTTCATTTGTTTTACCCGGTATGTATTTCTTAAAAGGAGATATATTATCCTTACCATTTGATAGTAATACGATCAATACATTATCATGCCTGCATACTATTGAACATATCGGACTTGGAAGATATGGGGATGCGATAAATCCTTACGGGTTTGAACAATCGCTTATCGAAATGCAAAGAGTAATTGCACCAGAGGGATACCTGGTTTTGAGTATGCCGGTTGGAACAGAGCGAACAGAATTTAATGCGCAAAGGGTATTAAATCCATTATCCTGTATTCATTTACTTGATCGTATGCAATTGATAGAATTCAGTATTGTAAATGATACCAATGAATTTATTGAAAATGTAAACCCAGCCGATTATGTCCATGCAAAAAGTAGTTGCGGTTTATATTTGTTTAAAAAAACTAATAGGAATTAAGTAGCTGTTATGATGAATATTGTTAACAATCATTTTTTCAGGAGGATATATCAAAAAATCACGGGCATTCCATTTAATATTTCTTACGCTCAAACGGGAGAAGATATTATTATTGATTTTTTGATTGCTGCAAAAAAAATACAAGCGTTTACATACCTTGATATTGGAGCTAATCATCCTGTTAAGTTTAGCAATACTTATAAATTTTATGAAGCAGGGTATAAGGGAGTTTGCATAGAACCAGATCCTTACATGTATGCTATTTTATCAAAGAAAAGATCAAGAGATATTTGTCTTAATATTGGAATTGCAGGTACAGCTGCCGGTGAGGCAAATTTATATATTATGAATTATCCCGGATTGAATACTTTTTCAAAGGATGAAGCTGAGGCACATGAAAAAAATAAACACGGTAAGATCAAAGAAGTCATCCAGGTTCCTTTAAAAACAGTTGAGCAGGTGATCGATGAAAACTTTTCAGGTAAATCTCCTGTTTTTATTAATCTGGATGTGGAGGGGTTAGACGAAGAAATATTAAAAAGTTTTCCATTTAATAAGTATAAACCAGCCATCTTTTGCATTGAAACTGTTCATTATACTGAAGATGCAAGTTCTGAAAAGCGTTCAGAAATATTTGATCTGATGCATAAACAAGGGTACCGTGCATTTGCAGATACCTATATCAATACTATTTTTATCAAAAATAATTTATAAACTGTGTTTGTATTTCAATTTATGGGAGGGTTGGGAAATCAGTTATTTCAATATGCTGCAGCAAAGGCACTTTCAATGAAAACAAATATTCCTTTTAAGATCGATTTTGACGACCCATATAAATTTGTTAAAAGAGAGCTTAATTTATTTCCTTTTAAATTAAAAGTAACACAAGCTAACTGGTGGGAGTTGCAAAAGTGTAAACCAAAACGTCGCATTGAAAAGCGGCTATGGATGCTGGTTGGAAAAGATCCTGCTTCACAATTGTTTAGAGAGAAAGGTGATTATACTTATGATCCGGATTTCTTTTCATGTCCTGATGGAGCATACCTTTCAGGATTCTGGCAAACTGAAAAATATTTTCAAGAAATAGAAGATACCATCCGTTCAGATTTTGAATTTACAATTCCTGCATCTGAAAAGAATAAAACATGGTTGAAGCAAATCCAATCCTGCAATTCAGTTTCGGTGCATGTGAGAAGAGGTGATGTGGTTTCAGTGGCAAAAACAAATATGATATACGGCACAATGACATCTGAGTTCTACGAAACAGCAATGAATAGGATGGCTGAATCTTTTAACGATGTGGTTTTCTTCTTTTTTTCTGATGATATTGAATGGGTAAAGGAAAATATTAAAACTACGTATCCGGCATTTTATGTAGATGCTAATGATGATGCTCATAACTATGAAGACCTGCGCCTGATGAGTTCATGCAGTCATCATATCATTGCTAATAGTTCTTTTAGTTGGTGGGGAGCATGGTTAAATCCGGATAAACAAAAAAAAGTGATCGGGCCTGCTAAATGGATGAGTACACGTAACATCAGTGATACGGATCATATTCCTGCATCGTGGTTACTTTTATAGTATTAAAATGAGTACAACACTTCAGAAAATACGATTAAAAATTATTAAGTCTACCGGGGTTAAGTATTTTAAATCGGTTAGTAATTTCAACGTTCCATATATCGTATGTTCAGGAGATTATTATAGTGAAAATCCATTTTTTAGACCAGAGATTTGCAGTGAGGAAATTATTAGTTGTGCCGCCTGGTGTTTTGATAAAGACAGGCCGGTTATATATGATATTGGTGCACATTGTGGTTATTTAAGTACACATTTTGCTGCACTGTTAAAACAAAATAATCCGCAGATTTATTCTTTTGAGCCAGTAACACAAACTTATTTTGATCTTGTAATGACTATTAACAAGTTGAAACTACAGCATAATGTATTTCCGATTCATGCTGCACTTTCAAATGTTGACGGAGTGTTGACTTTAAATTCTTCAAAGTGGTTGTCTATGATGGCACAGGTTATTACTGATGATAAAAAAGAGTCAATATCATTTGAGAATAAAAATATAGCTATAGCCATTACCATCGATAAAGTATCTGATTCATTAAGTATTTTTCCCGACATGATAAAACTAGATGTAGAAGGATACGAAAGTTTTGTTTTACAGGGAGCAGATCAGATTATCCATGCTGAAAAAAAACCTGCCATCTGCATTGAATGGAATCCTGCTACTTTAGAGCAATGTGGCAGTTCAGCCGATACATTGGCTTCTTTATTGAAAGGATATGACATGTATTACATCAATGATTATGAATTTGGAAAAAAGAAATTTTTGGAAAAAATTAATGATGTAACTGCTATTACATGGGTGTGTAATTTATTTGCATTGCCGCCAGGGATTTCTATTTTTGAAAAATGGAAAATTAATATCGATAAAATACAACGCCTCTATAATATATCAATTCATTAGATGTGCTGGCAGCAATATCCTCAATAATACCAACTTCAAACCGTGCTGTTGTTTTAATGAAAACATTGGAAAGTCTGGCTTTGCAGGAAATCCAGCCTGCCGAAATAATTATTATAGATGCTTCTGATAATTGTGAAACGGAAAAACTATGCTCTGCAACGATTCCTGGATTAAGCTCAACCGTTATTTATAAAAAAGCCCGTCAAAAAGGAGCAGCATCTCAGCGTAACCAGGGGCTGGAAGAAATTTTAAATCAGGTTATATTTTTTTTGGATGACGATATCATTCTGGAAAAGGGTTGTGTAGAGCGATTGTGGAATTGTCTTCAATCTGATAACAACATTGGTGCAGTGAATGCCATGATCACAAATCAGCAATACCATGCACCTGGAAAACTTACTGCATTCATGTACCGTTTAATGAGTGGAAAAGAGCTGTTAACATATGCAGGTAAGTGTATTGGCCCGGCATGGAACTTGTTACCGGAAGACGATCCACTATTACCTGAATGCAATGAAGTTGAATGGTTGAATACAACTTGTACACTTTACAGAACCGAAGCATTACCAAATCCTCCATTCCCGGTTCAGTTCAAAGGATATTCACTTATGGAAGACCTGGCACTTTCTCTTCAGGTTGGGAAAAAATGGAAATTATTCAATGTTAGAAATTCTAAAATATTTCATAACAGTCAACCTGGTGATCATAAAACTGACCGGAGTGTCATTTCCGAAATGGAACTATTAAACAGGCACTTTATCATGGTGAAAATTATGGGCCGGTCCTCCTTTTCCTATTATTTTAAATTATTTTTATTTGAATTATTTGGGATAACTGTTGTATTAAATACTGCAACCGGATGGAAAAATCTTATCCCGGTTTTTTGGGGGAAATTAAAAGCATTGAGAATAATCTTTTTTACAAAAAACGAATATGCGTAGTAAAGTCCTGATAGGTATAACTTCGAAAAACAGATTCTCCATACTGCCTAAGGCAATTGATTCTGCATTGAATCAAAATTATGCCTGCAAAGAGATTGCTGTATATGATGATAATTCAACAGATGCCACTATAACTTTAGCCCAACAATACACAAATGTAAAATGGCATTTTTCAACAGAAGAAAAAGGGTATTTATTTGGCAGGAATTTGTTTCTTCAAACTACTGATGCAGATTATTATTGCAGCCTGGATGATGATTCCTGGTTTTTGGATAATGAGCATTTAGAACAAGCTGTTGATTATATGAATGCTTCACCTTCGGTGGCAGTACTTGCTTTTAAAATACTAAGTAATGACCTCAGAAGTGAAATTAAAAGAGGTAATGCGATTGTTGAAACAAATGCATTTATAGGATGTGGACATATGTTACGGGTTTCAGCAGTAAAAAGTGTTGGATACTATGCAGTAAATCCGGGATTTTATGGCGCTGAAGAAAAGGATCTATGTATACGGTTAATAGAAAAAGATTTTCGTATTATACGTTTTCCCGCTGTTGAGATATGGCATGATAAAACCAATATCGCCAGAGATTTCCACCTGCAACATCGTTCAGCAGTATGCAATGATCTCGTATTTATGTGGCGAAGGACACCCTTTCTTTATCTGATACCCTCATTTTTTTTAAAATTATATAAGCATTTATCTTTTTCCATACGATATAAAGGAGATCATCTCACAAAACCATGTTTTTTGGGAATTAGAGATTTTATTAATGCAGTAATTGCAGGAAAGATAAAACGAGATCCGGTTTCTATCAAAGCGTTTAAAAAATATTTAAGTTTCAATTAGATGTCACTATTTTCAAAATTTGAGCCGGTCATTCTTCGAGTACCACAAGGTATATGCAGCAGATTCAGACTTGGCTTGTATCAGTTACTTGGTATGCGTATCGGCATAAAAAATAGAATGGAAAAGAGCAGATGCAGACGGGTAAAACAAATCAGCATTGGCAACCATAATGCATTTACACAAGGAGTCATGTTATGGCCTGAAGATGCACCATACAGTGATTTTAGGATAAAGATCGGCGACAAAAATTATTTCAATCGTAATATGATGTTAGATGCCTGTGGGTATATAGAAATCGGCAGCAATAATATGTTTGGACCGGATATCTATATTACTGATTCCAATCATCAGTTTGGTATTGGAATTTCTCCTGCTGCAATGCCCATGCAAAAAGGGAAAGTTCGTATAGGTAATCATTGCTGGATAGGAGCAAAAGCAGTGATACTTAAAGATGTTGAATTGGGCGATTATTGTGTTGTAGCTGCAGGTGCAGTTGTTACAAAAAGTTTCCCTGCAGGTAGTGTGATTGCTGGTGTACCTGCCAGACTTATCAGAACTTTATAAAAAAATATTTTTCTTTTTTTAACCGGTTTATTCATGAAAGAACATTTTAAAAAAATATTTTTTCCGGATCTCAATAAGCAAAAGATTCTTTCCGGCCCGGCAAAAGGAATGTTTGTAAAATATAATATAAATCATCGTTCTCAACATTTACTTGGTTTATATGAAAGGGAAATATATCCGTACTTAAAAAAAGGAATTCAAAAATCAAGTGTTTTAATTGATATTGGAGCCAATGATGGTTATTATGTATTGGCATTTTTAAAATCAGGTAAAAAAGTAATTGCCTGTGAACCCTCATCGATATTGAATGAACTGATCTATAATTCAAATCTGAATGGTTTTTATGAACCTAAAGATTTTTTAGTGGAAAAAAGAATGATAGGACCAATGAATTCTATAGATTTTATTTCAGCAGAATTATTGGTTAAAAATATTCAGGATAAAATATTTTTTCTGGTGGATATTGATGGAGGCGAATTTGATCTGCTGGTTTCAACCGGAAATGAATTTGATCACAGTTCTTCGACCTGGTTGATAGAAACACACTCAAAAGAACTGGAAGATCAATGTTGTGATTTTTTAGAAAAAAGAAATTACAGGGTTACTATTATTAAAAATGCCTGGTGGCGTAAAATTATTCCGGAGAAACGCCCATTAGCTCATAACAGATGGTTATACGCTGAACAGGTTTAATCTATTTTTTAATTTATTTTAATTTATTTTTTGAAAGTATTATTAGCACATCCAGGGACACAATACTCTTTTCAATTGGCAAAACAACTTGAAAAGTCTGGATTATTATATCAATTTTATACCGGATTAGCAATAAACAATGATAGTTTTAAAGCCAGATTTTTGCATTTATTGCCTCCAAATATCTATAAAAAGATAAGTAACAGGATCATAGATAATATTCCTGCAAAAAAACTTAAAACATTGCCTTTGCTTGAATATCAGACTATATTGGGAATGCGTAATACGGTAAACCCGGAAGATCTTATTTATAAAAGAAATCTGAAATTCCAGCAATCCATTCCTGACAGGGCGATCATGGAAAGTGATGTTGTGATCGGGTTTGATACTTCCAGCTGGATACTGGCAGAACGCTGCAAAGCATTAGGGATAAAGTTTTTCCTGGATGTAAGTATCGGGCATCCTTTGAGTAAGGAAAAAATAAATGATGACTTAAGTAAATTATATCCAGATTGGAAGGAACAAATAGCACCCAAAAGGAAAGATTTTATTTACCTTGAGTGCCGGGAAATGGAACTTGCTGATATAATAAT
>JANOPU010000100.1:0-1981 GCA_031422055.1 Ferruginibacter sp. | reverse complement strand
AAATTCACAACAGTTACAAAGTCAACAGGAAGTTGTAAGAAACAATAGTATGCTAAGCTTTTATGAAGTAACAGGATTAAAACAAGCAGATGAGATCATCAAAGCATCATCATTGGCTTACCGCTCAGGAGAAATTAGTTTTGCCGAGTTGTCGCAATTTATTACACAGGCAATCGAGATACAAAAAAATTATTTAGAGAACCTGAATATTTATAATCAGTCCGTGATTCAATGTAATTATTATTTCAATCAATAAAAAATATACAGATGATGAAGTTCTTAACGATAGTGATGATATTCGCAAATATTTTTTTCCTTATTTCATGCGGAAATAAGGATGGCAATGCCGAAGTTGCCAAAACCGAAGAAAAACATACAGATGAACACGAAGACCCCAATATCGCTACACTAACATATGAGCAGATAAAAAGTGTAGGTGTTGAATTAGGTACCATTGAACAAAAGCAATTGACTGCATCTGTAAAAGCAAATGGTGTGCTTAAAGTTCCAAACCAGAACAGGGCCAGTGTAAATTCAGTCTACAGTGGTGTGGTTAAGTCTTTGTTGGTCCAGCCGGGAAGTTATGTTTCAAAAGGGCAAACAATTGCCACGATTGCAAATCCTGAATTTATACAGGCACAAAGTGAATACCTGAATGTGAATGTAAAAATATCATTGGCAGAACTGGAAGTAAAAAGGCAAAAAGATTTGAATGCAGGCAATGCCGGTGCTTTAAAAAATCTACAGTCGGCCGAAACAACATTAAGGACCCTGCGTACCTTGCAATCAACTTTGCATCAGCAAATACAGCTTATGGGTATTAATCCTGAAAGGCTTACCAATGGCAAATTGGTTTCGGTTGTGTCAATAACAAGCCCAATCAGTGGTGTAGTTAGTAATGTAATGGTAAAAATGGGAAGCTATGTAGATGTAACAACCGTTGTGGCCGAAATAGTGGACAATAAGCAACTGCACCTCGACCTGTTTGTATATGAAAAAAACCTTTCTAAATTAAAGAATAACCAAACAATCCACTTCAACATAACCAACAATCCCGGCAAGGAATATGATGCAAAGATATTTTCATTAGGTTCTTCCTTTGAAGGTGAGAGTAAAACAGTTTCCGTACATGCCATGGTGGAAGGAGATAAAACAGGTTTGATTGATGGCATGAATGTTACTGCAGTCATAAGTCTTGATAAAGCCGTTGTTCCTGCATTACCATCGGATGCTATTGTAAATTACCAGGGGAAGGATTATATTTTTATTGCAATTGAGAAACACGATAAAGGCAACGACAGTATCAAACAGGATGTAAAAAAGATTGAAGTACATGAGAATGAAAACGGGATTAGTTTTGAACGAATACCTGTAGTAAAAGGAAATTCAGATATTGGATATACTGAAATAACCTTATTGAAAGAAATTCCAATTAATACAATGGTGGCTGTGAAAGGTGCATTTTTTATTTTAGCAAAACAAACGAACACAGAAGGCCACCATGATTAAATCTTATTTATGAAACTGTATACAAAAATGCCTTCATCACTTAAACCATTTTACCAAAAGGAATTGGCTGCTGCAAAGGAATTTTTTGATGAAAATAATTTTTCATTAAGCTGGCGGCATCTTGAAAGGGCCCATATTTTAGGACAACCCTACCCGATTGAGCATACTTGTGTTCATTGGAAAATGTTTTTATTCGGTATCAAATTAAAAAAACAGAAAGAAATCATTGGACAAATTCCACGATTATTAGTGGGTGGTGTAAAATCTTTTGTAGGACATATTCCCGTTGGCAATACTGGTGGAGCAAATGTACCACCGCTTAAACCAATGGAAATACCAGAAGATCTGGCGGTAATTATTAGAAATACTAAACAGAATTAGTATATAAATTATTATGATAAAACAGTACTTCCAATTCATCTGCAGATGCAGTATTAACGGCTATTTACTAAATAACTTAATTTGCATTTAA